>CAISPW010000382.1 GCA_903887465.1 uncultured Oscillochloris sp.
ACGGGTTTCAGCGCCTCGTCGAAGTTGCGGAAATGTACCGTATTATGCATTAGGACGCCTCATATGCCCTCTTTCCTTCACCCATCTCGGCAGAGCAAAAGATGTGGGTAAAGATATGCCGCTTGCGGGGGGGCTAGGGGGGGTAAATATGCCAAGAGTGTAAAGTAAACTCGGCCCCTCTGAAACCATGTCTAAACGGTAAACCTGAAATCTGGCACCTGAAACCTTGGCTTAAGGTGATCTATAATCAAACATCGAACATCGAACATCAAGGAGGAACCATGCTCACCGCGTTTGTGCTGATCACATGCGAGGCCCGCCGGATCAGTGAGGTGGCCCAGGCCGTGGCCGAGTTGCCGAATGTGGCCGAGGTCTACTCGGTGACCGGCGAGTTTGACATTATCGCCCTGTTGCGGGTGAGTGAGTACGACTCGCTGGACGAGTCAGTGCCGGGCGGGATCGCCCAGATCGTTGGCGTGACCGGCACGAAGACCATCTTGGCCTTCCGGCGTTATGCCAAGCGCGACCTGGAGGCCGGCTTCGATATTGGCCTCTCTTGATAGTCCGAACTGCGCGTCATCGGCGATGAAATGGCGCTTGACACGCCGCTGGTTCCATGCTAAAATACGCACAATAGTTCTCTCGGATGATCGCGACGGACGGGACGAACACATACATAGAACGAGGAGGACAGCGATGAGCAAAGACTTAAACAAAGTCCAGATGACCGGGCATCTCGGTGCCGACCCGGAGATGCGCTACACATCCACGGGCAGCGCGGTGACGACGTTTCGCGTCGCCAGCAACCGCACCTGGAAGGATAAAGAGGGTACCCAGCACGACGACACCGAGTGGTTTCGGATTGTAGCCTGGGACAAGCTCGGTGAGATCTGCAACCAGTACCTCACCAAGGGCATGCGGGTCTATGTTGAGGGTCGCCTTCAGACGCGCAAGTATACCGACCGGGATGGAATCGAGCGATACAGCAGCGAAGTGGTCGCCCAGGATATGATCATGCTGACGCCTCGCGGTGATCGCGGGCAGGTGCCCGAGGCCGAGGGCGAGTTTGAGGGACACGAGGATTCATCGACGGAGACGAACGCCCCGCCCGCCCGGCGCGCCCCGGCCCCGGCCAGCCGCGCCCCGGCCCGCAACCCCGTCCCGGCCCGCAACCCCGCCCCGGCCCGCAACCAGCCCCAGCCAATCAATGACGACGACGATATCCCGTTCTAGCGACCACAAAAACGCGCCGGGAGGACGTTGTCCTCCCGGCGCGTTTTTTGTGGTCGCTAGACCATGGCTTCAGATGGGCTGCTGCTCGGCCACCAGGTGCGCGGTGGCGCGGCGGCGCAGCAGGGAGTCGCTGAGCCTGGACATGCCGATGGCGCTGGCTAGGCCGATCACGGCGAAGGTGAGCCAGGGCAGGGCCGGGACACCGATCCGGCGGGCCGTGTCGGTGAGCAGGCCGCCTGCGACATGGCCCAGGCTGCCGCCGAAGGCCAGGGCCAGGGCGTTCACCCCAAAGTACGAGCCGAGCGCCCGTGGGTCGGCCAGGGCGGCGGCCACCGTCTGCTGGGCGGGGGTAGACAGCAGGGTGCCAATGGTGAAGATGCCGACGCAGACCAGCAGGGTGGGCAGGCGGTCGGCGATAGCCACGGCCCCCAGCCCGAGGGCCATCAGGGCGATGCCGAGAACCAGGATGGGCATCGGGCGCAGCCAGCGCTCGGCCAGGCCGAGGATGGGGTACTGGAACAGCACCGTCAGCCCGGCGTTGAAGGCGTAGATCAGGCTAACGGTGTCGCTGCTGCCGGTGATCCGCTCCCCGACCAGGGGTAGGCTAAGGGAGAGCTGCACCCACATAAACCAGTAGCCCATCAGCAGGGCGGTGTAGGTGACGAAGGTGCGGTCGCGGAAGGCCATGCCCAGGCCGGCGCTCATGCGCTGCGCGCCGTCGGCCACGCGCACCGGCGGCAGCAGCAGCACCGCGCCGAAGATCATCACGAAGCACGCCGCCGCCACCAGGCAGACGGTGGCGAAATTGTAGCGGATGAGCAGGGCACCCAGCAGCGGGCCGATGATCATGCCCAGGTTGCTCACCACCGCGTTGACCGCGAAGTAGCGCGCCCGATCAGACTCGGCGGTGAGGGCGGCCATCGCGGCCTTGCTCGGCGCGTCGAAGAGCGCCCCGCCCATGGCCGAGAGCGCCATCGCTGCGAAGAGTCCGCCCGGTGTGTTCGCCCAGGCCAGGCTGACAAAGCCGACGGCGCGGATCAACACCCCGGCCCCGATCAGCGCCCGCACGCCGAAGCGATCTGCCAGCGCCCCGCCGAACAGGGTCGTCCCCTGCTGGAGCAGTTGGCGCATGGCTAGGGCCAGGCCCACCACGAGGGCCGCCATCCCCAGATGCTCGACGAAGTAGACTGAGACCAGCGGGATGACCATGAAGAACCCGCCGTACATCAGGAAGCTCATGGACAATAGGGCGATCTGCCCGCGTCGGCGGGCGGTGCTGGAGAGATCCATATCATTCCTATTTTTGCACTACCGCAAAAGCCCGCCGGGGGGCTAGGTTGACGACGGCCGCTGAAGCGGCCTCAGACAGGCCGCTTCAGCG
>CAISPW010000383.1 GCA_903887465.1 uncultured Oscillochloris sp.
CCCGGCGAACGTTGCCGCGACAGGGCGACTTTTGCGGTATTACCATTTTTTGGTTGGTTTTTGGCGGCGAATCCGCCAAAAACCAACCAAAAGCGCGGTCTGGGGCGCAGCCCTAGCGACGTTGCATCCGCCCTGCGGACTCTCACCAGGGCGATCAACAAAGCGGTGGCGGCGGGCGTATAATAGGCGCAGCACGCACAGGAGTACCCTATGTCTATCGATGACTTTCGTGATACTACCAGGCACATCCTGGATAATCTGCTCAGCGAGACGCCCAAGGCTGACCGCGAGCAACTGCTGGACGCCTACGCCGACCTGATCACGCAACTCTACGCTCATCACTCCCACCAGATGCTCACCGAGGTGATCGAGGATGCCCGCACCCGCCTCGATGCGCGCCTTTCCCCTGACCCGGTGCGCCAGACGATTGCCGGTGTGCAGACGACGATCCAGGATCTCTGGAATAGCCTCTGGAACGGGTAGTTTTTCTAGGCAACGGGTAACGGGCAACGGGCAACACTGCGCTTGTCCGTTGCCCGTTGCCTATCGCCCGACCTCAAGCTGAAACCGGGCCTTGAAGCGGCGCAGTTCCTTAGCGAAGGACGCGATGGCAGACTCTCCCTCAATCGCCGTGCAGCCGGGGGCGCTCATGGCCACCGCTCCTGCCGGGACGACGGTTGAGCAGTTGAATATGGCCCTGGCCGAGTACGGCCTGTGGCTGCCGGTCGCCCCGCTGACGCCGGGGTTGCGCCTGGCCGATCTGGTGGCCCATAACGCCGGCGGGCGCCGCCGCCTGGCCCACGGGTCGATCGGGCGCTACCTGCGCGCCGCAGACCTCGGCGGCGGGCTGGAGTTGGGCGGCCCGACGATCAAGCGGGCCACCGGCCTGGGCCTGCACCGGGCCATCGTCGGCGGCGCGCTTGACCTCGGCCCGCCCCGCGAGCTGACTTTCAGCCTGCGCCCGCTGCCCGCCGCCCGCGCTTGCCTGGCTTTGCGCTGCGCCGACCTCGGCGGCGCGTGTCGGCTCGCCGACGCCCTGCTCCATCGCGGCCTAGCCCTGAGCGCCCTGGCCCTGGCCGAGGATGGCGGCGGCGCGGGCGTACTCCTGGCCGAGCTTGAGGGTCTGCCTGCCGTGGTCGAGCGCCTCGCCCTCGCTGCTGCCGCCGCCGCCCGCGCCGAGGGGGCTACCGCCGAGTGCGTCGATATGGCCGCCTGGAGTCGCTGGGAGACCCTGGCCGCCGCCCAGTTTGCCGCCGTCTATGCCGTCGAGTTGACCCTGCCGAGGGTCGCCATGCCCGCCTTTATCGCCGCCGCCCGCGCTCGCGCCAGCTATCACGGACTCGCGCCTACGATCTGGGGCGACGCTGGGGTCGGCGCGCTGTACCTGCGCCTGGACGGCCCGCCCGCCGCCGATGGCCCGCGCTGCCTGGACGAGTTGGTGGGATTAGCCCGCGCCGTCGGTGGGGATCTGTCCACCGAGCTGGGTCGGGGCACGCGGGCGCGGTTCTCCCGTACGAGTGGCCTGGTTTGTGATGCGAAAACCTCGCGTTCGTATCACAAGCCAGACCTCTTCGACTCGCTCCGCGCCGCCGTCGGCCCGCGCTACCTGCTGACCCGCCCGGACGATCTGGGGGCGTATGTGATCGACGCCTCGATTGCCCGACCCGAGGGGCCACCTCTGGCGGTGGCCTTGCCCGCCAGCACGGTCGAACTGGCAACCCTGATGCGGATCGCCGCCGAGCGCGGCCTGCCGGTGGTCAGCCGGGGTGCAGGCACCGGCCTGGCCGGCGGGGCCACCCCCAGCCCCGGCGCCCTGCTGATCAGTCTCAACCGCATGGATCAGATCCGCATTGATCGCCAGCAGATGGTCGCCCACGTCGGGGCTGGGGCCGTCACCGCCGAGGTGCAGCGCGCCGCCGAGGCCGTGGGTCTGTTCTACCCGCCCGACCCTTCCAGCCAGACGGCGTCCACCATCGGCGGGAACATCGCCTGCAACGCCGGTGGCCCGCGCTGCGTGAAGTATGGCGTCAGCGCCGACTATGTGCTGGGGCTGACGGCGGTGCTGGCCGACGGTCGCGTCGTCCGCTGGGGCGACGGGCTGGCGGGCCAGGGGCCGGAGCATGGCCTGGCCCAGTTACTCGTCGGCTCCGAGGGCACCCTGGCCGTGATCGCCGGGGCCACGCTGCGCCTGCTGCCCCTGCCCGTCACCCGTCGCACCACCCTGGCGATCTTCCCGACCCTCGACGCGGCTTGCACAACCGTGGAGCGGATCATGGCGGCGGGGCTAGTGCCCGCCGCCATGGAGTTGATGGACGACACGACGATCACCGCCGTGGAGGCGTACCTTCAGATCGGCCTGCCCCGCGCCGCCGGGGCCATGCTGCTGATGCTGGCTGACGGCGAGCCCGAGGCGGTGGACGCCGACTCGCTGGCCCTGGCCGAGTTGGCGTGGCGCGGCGGGGCGGTTGATGTGCAGGTAGCCGTCAACCCCGCCGAGGAGGCCGACCTCTGGCGCGGTCGCCGCGCCGTCGCCCCGGCTCTGGCCCGCATCCGGCCCAGCCGACTCGGCGAGGATATCTGCGTGCCCCTGCCGCAG
Source organism: uncultured Oscillochloris sp. (assembly GCA_903887465.1). GTDB lineage: Bacteria > Chloroflexota > Chloroflexia > Chloroflexales > Chloroflexaceae > Oscillochloris. The sequence goes on from CAISPW010000383.1 coordinate 2,597, forward strand.
ATTGCCGCCTGCGTGCGCCGGATCAAGCAGGTGAGCGCCGCGCAGCGTCTGCCGATCGCCGTCTTCGGCCACGCCGGCGATGGCAACCTGCACCCGAACATCCTCTTTGACCCGCGTGACCCCGCCGAGTTGGCGCGGATCTGGCCCTGCGCCGAGGCGATCTTTGCGGCGGCCCTGGAGCTCGGCGGCACGCTCTCGGGTGAGCACGGCATCGGTATCCTCAAGCGCCCGTTCATGCGCCTGGCGGTGGGCGAGCCGTCGATCTACGTGCAGAGCCAGATCAAGCGTTGGCTCGACCCGGAGGGCCGCATGAATCCAGGCAAGGTGTATCCCGATATGACGTAAGGCCGAAGTATTCGCGTCTGTCGTTTTGCGACAGATCCAAATGCTTCGGCCTTATCCAGATACAGATATGATCACCAGTTCATCCAACCCAACCGTTCGCCAGATCCGCGCCCTGCGCCAGCGTAAGGAGCGCGAGCGTACGGGCTTGTTCTTCATTGAGGGAGTGCGCCTGGTGGGCGAGGCCGTGCAGCTCGGGGCCGCCGTGGAGGCGCTGGTAGTGGCCCCCGAGCTGCTCGCCAGCCCCTTCGCCCGTGACTTGGTTGGCCAGCATCGCACCCCGATCATCGAGGTGAGCGCCGAGGTCTTCGCCGGACTCTCGCAAAAAGATGGGCCGCAGGGTCTGGCGGCGCTGGCCCGCCAGCGTTGGACGCCCCTGGCCGACCTGCGCCTCGGCCCGCCGCCGGGGTGGGTGGCGCTGGTGGATCCGGCCGACCCCGGCAACCTGGGGACGATCCTGCGCAGCGCCGACGCCGTGGGTGCCGCCGGGGTGATCCTGCTGGGCGATGCCACCGACCCCTACGACCCCGCCGCCTTGCGGGCGAGCATGGGCGCGATCTTCGCCGTTCAACTGGCCCGCGCGTCCTTTGACGAGTTCGCCGCCTGGAAGCGCGCCTGCGGCGTCTTCCTCGTCGGCGCATCGGATAAGGCTCCGGCAGATTATCAGGATGTTGTCTACCCCCAACCACTGGTGCTGCTGATGGGCAGCGAGCGCCAGGGTCTCAGCCTAGCCCAGCAGGAACTCTGCGACCTGATGGTGCGCCTGCCGATGCGCGGTCGCAGCGATTCGCTCAACCTCGCGGTGGCCACTGCGGTGCTGCTCTATGAACTGCTGAACCAGGGCCGCCGGGCCGATCTTCTACAGGGCTGATGCAACGTTGCTGGGGCTGCGCCCCAGACCGCGCTTTTGGTTAGTTTTTGGCGGCTTCGCCGCCAAAAACTAACCAAAAAATCTTTCGGGGGTGGCGTTACCACCCCCAACCCCCCGCCGGAGGCGACATTGCCACCGCCCTGCGATCTTCTACAGTAGTCTTGAATAAGCACTCACGATCCGCTACAATCAGTGTACTTCATACTCGTAGTACGACCGCTTGTATTTCCTATCTGAGCATCGAGGTTCAGCCAAGGTTCGTGGACACTTTACCGCTTAGGCATGCGCAAGGCTTTCTGATGCGCTGTGCCTGAAACCTGAGACCCGGCTCCTGAAACGTTGTTTGAGGAGTTGAAGATACCGGGCAGGTACGTAGAGATGTCCATACCTCACCTCGTAGCAAGACAGATAGGTCTGTAATGCGTTGCGTCGCTGTGCGGTACTAACCGCATGGCCGTTTAGCGTCCGCTCGGCAATATTGCCTGGGCATGGTCGCTTTTTAACTGCGAGGTCTATATGAAACCCACAGCTCGCCGTTCTTACGTGTACCACGTACGCCTCACCGTTCGAGTGATGAGCCTGCTTGTTCTCACGTCCCTTTGCCTAGCCGGATTTGCTGGCCCTGTCCAGGCCGTCGGCAGCAGCAATGTTTCGGGCAGTCGCCCCTATATCGAGTGGCACGCCACGGCAACCTCGGGTGACATCCTTCGGCAGACCACCATCGAGGCGTATGCTAATGCGGGCGAGCAGATCCTGATCGGCTCAAGCGCAATCGGCGTCGGCCTGAGCGGCGATGTTCGCTTCTATGGCCCCGCTGGCGCGACCGGCAGCTGCCGCGCCCAGGGCATCGGCATGATCGCCGACCGCGCCCAGGAGCTTGCTGGCCCCCTGCCCGCAGCTGGCGGATTCACGCCCTGTGTGATTAGCGCGGCCCAGACAGCGGCCGCCGGTAATGGGATCTGGGATTTCGAGTTCATCAGTCCGAACCCGAACAGCGATATCATGAACACGAACCCCCCGACCCAGCTCGTCACTGCGGCGTGGACCCAGAGTACGACCGGCCACTGGACCAATGCGTGGTATGTCTCGGTGCGCAACGCCGGTGCCGATGTCCCTGGCCGGGTCTTCGCCAAATACTTGGCCTATAACATGGGCGGCAACGGGGTTGGCCTCAATACCCAGTACTGGATTGCCACCAGCGACGGGTATGTTTACCAAGTGGACATGAATGGCATCGATCCCTTTGGCTTTATCTTCTTCGCGAACGCCGAGGGTATCACCGACGCACGCGGCAACTCGATCTACCGCTCGCTTCAGTTGGTCAGCAGCGCAACTGGGTTCGCGCTGCCGCGCGGGTACTCGCTGTATAACCCCGGCCTCCCCGATGCCCCCGCTCAGCGGGATATCACCCACAAGATCTTCTTTGAGCCGCCGAGCAGCGACCTCCCGCCCGTTGCCAACTCGCGCAGCGGCACGACCTGGCTGCAGCCGCTGACCGTGGCCCCGCCGATACCGAGCAACTTCACCTTCACCGGGGTCGAGGGTACGTCCGGCCAGGCTGGTACCGCGCCGCTCGGCGGTAACTTCGCCTTTGATATCGCGGGTGACGCGGACTATCAGATTACGATTATTGCGAATGGCACCCCCGTGCGTACCCTGGTCGGGCGGGCCTTCACCGGCCATAATACGGTCTACTGGGACGCCCTCGACGGGGCGGGCGTGGCCGTCCCCGCTGGCCCGCAGCTCTTCAACGCCCAGATCCAGACCAGCGTCGGTGAAGTACACTTCCCCTTCATCGACGCCGAGAATAACCCCAGCGGTATTCAGCTCTCCCGCTTCCTCGGCGGCCCGGCGAATCCGGTTAAGGATCTGGTCTACTATAACGACACCTTCACTTACACCAGCGCAAACACCTACGACTACTCGCCCTGCGCCAGCGGCGACACGCCCACCCCGCCGGCGGGCCTCTATCCGCTGGGCGGCCCCAACAGCCCCAAAGACGCTCTCTGCTACGGAATTCCCCCGGCCCAGCGCACGGCGCTGTCCGGAATTCACAGCGCGGGGGGGAGCCACCAGTGGAGCGCGAGTTATGGCGACCAGCGCGTGATCGACACCTGGACCTATTTCTTCTCGGATCCGGTGAGCCTGTCTGGCGCGTTCATCCTGGCCCAGGCGGATCTCGCGATCACCAAGACCCACAGCCCGCCCCAACTCATCCCCGGCCAGCCCGTAACCTACACGATCCAGGTGACAAACGGGAGTGATCCCGCCAACCCTAGCGCGGTCGTGGGCGCGCAGGTCACCGATAGTGTCCCGGCGCAGATCCTGAACCCCACATGGACGTGTGCGATCACGCAGGGCACCGGCGCATGCCGCGATGTGTCGGGCAGCGGCAATCTGATCAACACCCGCGTCAACCTGAACCCGAACGCGGTGGCGACCTACACGATCCAGGGCGTGGTTGACCCTAGCGCCACCGGCAGCCTGACGAACGACGCCACTGTGCGCCGGCCCAACGACAACACCGACCCGAACTTGGCCAATAATGCTGCGCACGACATTGCGCCAGTCCTTACCACAGCCGACCTTGAGCTGAATAAGACCGTCAGCACGGTGCCTCCGATCTTGCCCAACAGCCTGGTTGACTTCGCTATCGACCTGCGCAACCGTGGGCCGATGCGGGCTACCGGCGTGGCGGTGAGCGAGCAACTGCCCGCCGGGCTTACCTTCATCAGCTTTCGCACCGCCAAGGGCAGCTACAGCGCAGCCAGCGGGATCTGGTCGGTTGGCGCGATGGCCCCCGGTGAGGTGGCCACCCTGATGGTGCGCGCCCGCTGGGACGGCAGCGCGGTGACGAACACCGCCCAGGTGAGTACGTCGGATCTGCGCGACCCCGACAGCACGCCGGGCGGCGGCCCCGTCGGCGAGGATGATCAGGCCAGCGCCACGCTGCCCCTACAGGTTGCCGACCTAACGCTGGTGAAGCGGGGCAGCGCGCCGAGGGTGAATGTTGGCGCGCATGTGGTCTTCTCCATCGACGTGGCCAACCGTGGCCCGGACGGTGCCACCGGCGTGCGGGTGAGCGATCAGTTGCCCGTTGGGCTTGCGCTTGTGCGCGCCACGCCCAGCCAGGGCACCTACGACTCAGTGCGCGGCAGTTGGGTCGTCGGCAGCCTGGCCAACGGGGCCACGTCCAGCCTCCAGATCGAAGCCATCGTCCTCGGCACCGGCCCCTTCACCAACACCGCCCAGATCAGCGGCTCCGACCAGGGCGATCCCAACTCGACCCCGAATAACGACAAGCCCGGTGAGGATGACCAGGGCTTCGCCACCGTCAGCGGCGATCTCGCCGACCTCTCGCTCAGCAAGGGGGTCGATAACCCGCAGCCGTTGTTCGGCCGCACGATCACCTACACCCTGACTTTGCAGAACGCCGGCCCGAGCGCGGCCACTGGCGTGGCGGTGGCCGACCGCCTGCCCGCCGGACTCACCTTCGTCAGCGCCACACCGGATCTGGGTATCTACGATGCGACCAGCGGCATATGGGCGGTCGGCTCGCTGCCGGCCAGCAGCAGTGTGAGGCTGATCATCCGGGCGACGGTCGCGAGCGGCGCGCTGATCCGCAACACCGCCCAGGTCAGCGCGTCGGATCAGCCCGACCCCGACAGCACACCGGGCGACGACGACCCCGCCAGTGATGATCAGGCCAGCATCGCCTTGATCCCGCAGATCTCCGACCTCTCGCTCAAGAAGACGGTGGATATCCTTACGCCGAGCGTTGGCGATGTGGTAACCTTCACCGTCGCCGTGACCAACGCTGGCCCGAGCGTGGCCACCGGCGTAGAGGTGACGGAGCAACTGCCCGTCGGCCTCCAATATGAGAGCCACGCGACCCTCACGGGCGCATACAACCCGGCCACCGGCATCTGGACGCTCGGCGGGATGCGCGTAGGCGAGGTGGCCACCCTCGCTGTGCGTGCGCGAGTGACCGGCGTCGGCCCGTATACCAACACCGCCGAGATCCGCAGGTCGGATCAGCCCGACCTCGACAGCACGCCAGGCAATGGCATCGCCAGCGAGGACGACCAGGGATCGGTGACGCTCGGCGGCACGCTGGCGGACCTCGCCCTGACCAAGCGGGTGGACAGCATCGCTCTGCCGCTTCACCACACGGTGAACTACACCATCGAGGTGCTGAACAGCGGGCCGAGCGCGGCCACCGGCGTGACGGTGGCCGAGTATCTGCCGACCGGGACAGTGGTTCTCACCTCCACACCCAGCGGCGGCAGCTACGATCTGCCCAGCGCGACCTGGACGGTGGGCCGTTTAGCCATAGGCGAACGGGCGAGTTTGACCCTGGCGGTGCAACTCAACGGCAACGGCCCGTTCCTCAACACCGCCGAGATCAGCCGCTCGGATCAGCTCGACCCCGACAGCACGCCGGGCAACGCGGTGGTCGGCGAGGATGACCAGGCCAGCGCGACGGTTGGCCTCGGCCTGGCACCGCAGTTGGCCGACCTAGAGCTAACGAAGACCGTCACCGCGCTCGGCAAGCTGCTCAACGGTGCCGTCTTCCTGATCACCGTGGTGAACAGGGGGCCGGACGCCGCCACCAACGTGGAGGTCAGCGATCTGCTGCCTGCCGGCCTGGTATTTGTCGGCGCGGCACCCAGCCAGGGCAGCTACAACCTCGCCACCGGCACCTGGGCCATCGGCAGCATCCCGAGCGGCGCGGCGGTGACGCTTCAGATCACCGCCCTGGTCAGCACCAACGACAACATCACCAACACCGCCCAGGTGAGCCGCTCGGATCAGCCCGACCCCGACAGCACGCCGGGCAACAGCGTGACGGGCGAGGATGATCAGGCCAGCATCACGTTCAACCGGCTCACGGCGGTAACGCTCACCGGCCTCAGCGCCGACTGGCAGACCAAGGGCGTACTGCTGCGCTGGGCGACCGGCAGCGAGCTGAACAGCCTAGGCTTTCAAATCTACCGCAGCGCCAGCGGCAGCCGCGCCGACGCGGTGCGGGTGACGCCGCAACTCATCCTATCTCGTGGCAGCGCCGTGGGCGGGGCGAGCTACAGCTTCCTCGACTCCAGCGCGCTAGGCGGGGCGAACTACAGCTACTGGCTGATCGAGCGCCAGGTCGGCGGCGGCAGCAGCGAGCTTGGCCCGGTGCGCCCGGCCAAGCTCAGCAACGGCCAGAACCCGGTCTACCTGCCAATCATCTGGCGGTAGAGGATCATAGCGAAAGGCCGCAGGTAATGCCTGCGGCCTTTCGCGATCGACCTTTCGTGATCATCCCGCTGCGGGCTAGTCCTCGCTCTTCTCCTGGATCACATACAGCAACTCAAGCAGGATATTCTTCACGCTCTCGCGATCCGAGGCCACGCAGGGCAGCACCTTGATATGCGGGGGCTGACGCAGAGCCAGGCGCAGCTCATCGGGCGACCAAGCGTTGGGCCGGTCTTGCTTATTGGCCGCGATCACATAGGCCGTATCGCGGTAAGAGACGAAGAAATCAATGATCCGGTTCGTCTCGCGGAACGTCTCCGGGCGGGTGCTATCGACCAAGATAACCAGGCCGAGCATGCCCTCCGAGAGGATCTCCCACATAAAGTCGAACCGCTTCTGGCCGGGGGTGCCGAACAGGTGCAGCACCAGATCGTCGGCGATAGCGATACGACCGAAGTCCATCGCCACCGTCGTCTCTTTTTTGATCATCTTGGTATCATCGGTCGCACGCCGCTCGGTCGAGACGACTTCGATCTCGCTGATAGCCTTAATGAACTCGGTCTTGCCCGCGTTCACCGCCCCACTGATGACCATTTTTACCGTCTGCACACCAGCCCTCCGCTACGTCCGCTACGGTGCTGTGCCCTGGTTGAGCAACATCGGCTACATCCCACGGATACGATTGATGATGCGGTTCACCAGGCTCTTTTTTACCCTTGGCGGCTCCGCTACCAGTGCCCCGCGCGCCCCAACCACCGGTCGCGGCTTCTTCATCACATCCACCAGACCTGCGGTTAGAAAACCGTAGACAATCCGGCAGACATCAAAATCGCTGAGCCCCGTCTTCTGGGCAATCTCAGCGAGGCTATCCTTGCCATTGATCCGTGCGAAGATGCGCCACTCTTCGGGGGCCAGCTTGACGCCCTTGGCCTTCTCACCCGGCTGATCGATAAACTTCACGATCATATCGGTTGAGGCGATACGATCTTTGATCCGCCCCCACTCGTCGATCCGCCGCACGCCCTCCATAATGAGGTTCTCAACCGAGACCGGGGTGGGCATCGTGGGCGACTCAGCGGGGGGCCGCTGGTTCTGCTCGAAGCGGAACTCGCCCTCGGGCCAGCCAAACAACCCATAGACCGACTCTTCGGTGTGCGTCATCAGGCCATTCTGGAGCTGATCACGCTCGACGATCTGCTGGTCGATAATCACCTGCGTGAGCGTGACGCCGTTGCTGGCGGCGGACAGTGCGCGCCGGGCTGCCTCGAGTTGGGGCTGATTCATCAGCCCCAGCCGCACAAGCAACTCGGCATCCTGATCCTCTGGCCTGCGCGAGGCCATCACCAGCTTGCCCTTCTCGAAGAAGAGCAGGGCCGTTTCCTGCTCATGGGTCAGGTAAAGGCCCCCGGTCTTATAGCCACGGTCGACCAGATAGAGAAAATCGGAGAGGCCGAAGTCTCGGATATTGCCAACCAGGGCCATTGCGATCCCTCCGGGTATCCTACGTCGACAAGGCTAACTCGGGCTTGGGTGCCGCGACTGCCGGTGTGAGTACACCATCCGCCGTGAGTACCGGCACAAGGGCAGCGATAGCGGCGGCGATCATGGCGTCATCGGGTTCACGGGTGGTGAGGTACTGCGTGGCCAGAGTTGGTGCCATCAGCCGGCGCACCCAGGGCCGATAGTAGTTCGCCGAGACGAACCGCAGAAACTCGAGCGCGACAGCGGCCACCAGCGGGATCAGCACAATGCGGGCGCCGATCCGCTGCCAGAGCGGCAGGCCACTGACCGAGAGAAAGATCACGAAGCCGATCAGCGCCGTGATCACGAGGAAGCTCGTGCCGCAGCGTGGGTGGATGCGGGTGAAGCCGCGAACCGACTCGACGGTGAGCGGGGCACCGGCCTCGTAGGCGTTGATGGTCTTGTGTTCGGCACCGTGATAGCCGAACACGCGCTGGATGTCGCGCAGGCGGCTGATCGCGTAGATGTAGCCAACCACCAGGGTGAGATTGATCACGCCCTCGATGGCCTCGCGGATCAGCACGGGAGCGCCCATGCGGCCAGCGATATTGGCGATCAGCGAGGGCAGCACCACAAAGATGCCGATGCCGACCGTCATAGCCACCACAAACATCGCGCCCTGGGCCAGCGGCGAGATCGCGCCCCCGTCGTCGTCGATCGCCACGCTCGCTGAATAGTCGAGCGCCTGCCTCCCGATGGCGAGGGCATCACGGATGCCCACAAGGCTGCGGATGATCGGGAGCCGCATCCAGGCTGGGCGAGTCGCCGTCGCAACCAGGATGTGCTTCAGGGCCAGATCGCCATTGGGACGCTGAACCGCGACCGTCGCTTGGCGCCGGCCGCGCATCATCACCCCTTCAAGGACGGCCTGGCCGCCGTAAGCAAATCGCTGTTCGTCCATGGAGCCTGTTTGTGAAGCAGAGAGGCTGTCGTCGGCATGCAGTGCCGATAGCGACAGCCGACCTGCTCTATCATACCACGTTCACGGTCGTTACGACAACAGTTAACACGTCTGGGCCAGGGCGATTGCAACGTCGCCTCCGGCGGGGGTTTGGGGGTGGCAAAGCCACCCCCGAAAGATCTTTTTTGGTTGGTTTTTGGCGGCTTCGCCGCCCAAACCTAACAAAAAGCTGGGTCTGGGGCGCAGCCCCAGGGACGTTGCATCAGCCATGGGTGCCCCGCCGCCGCATACGTTCACCGGGCGATGATGAGGTACAATGGGGGGGCCGCGATCTTCTTGAGCAGATAGGGCTCCTGTCGATGAGTACCGTGATCCTGAGCGATGCGCGCTTCGCCGCACACACCTGGTACGGGCACCCCGAGTGCGCAGATCGGCTCGACGCGATTATGGAGGCGATCTCCAAGTCGCATCTGTTCAGCGATCTGCGCAGCGTTGCGCCGTACCCGGCACCGGATGCGGCCCTGATGGCCGTCCACACCCCCGAGTTACTCTGGCGTGTGCGCCAGATGAGCAGCTATGGCGGTGGCCAGGTTGATGGCGACACCTATGTGACGGCCGATTCGTGGGATGCGGCCCTGTACGCGGCGGGCGCGGCCATGGGCGCGGTGGATATTGTCCTCGGCGGGGGACACCACAACGCCTTCGCGCTCGTGCGCCCGCCTGGCCACCACGCCACGCCGGGCCGGGCCATGGGCTTCTGCCTGCTCAACAATATTGCCGTGGCCGCCCGCTACGCGATCAGCCACTTCGGCCTGGGGCGGGTGGCAATTGTAGATTTCGATGTTCACCACGGCAATGGCACGCAGGACGTTTTCTACGATGACCCGCAGGTGCTGTTCATCTCGACTCACGCGGCGCCATTCTATCCCGGCACCGGGCCGATGTCTCAGGTGGGCACGGCCGGCCCCGCCGCCGGCACGACGCTGAACATCCCGCTGCCCTTCGGCGTGGGCGACATCGGGTACGCCCGCGTGTTTACCGATCTGGTGGCACCGGCCCTGCGCCGCTTTCGACCCGAGCTGCTGCTCGTCTCGGCGGGCTACGATAGCCACTGGAAGGATCCCCTTGGGCCGATGGTACTCTCGACGCCCGGCTACGCCCGGATCACCGCCGACCTGCTGGCCCTGGCCGATGAACTGTGCGACGGCCGGATCGCCCTGGTACTTGAGGGCGGCTACAGCCTGGAGGTTCTCGGCTCCTGCACGGTCGCTACGCTGCGGCTGCTGCTCGGTCGCGACCCCGGCCCCGACATGCTCGGCACCGCGCGGTCGGTCGAACCCGACCTGGACCATCTGATCGCGACGATCCGCGAGCGACACCCGCTGTTTGGAACATTGACGTAGGGGCGAAGCCGTCGGATCGTGACTGTCGCTGCGCGATAGGCACCATGCTGACTACTTCGCCCCTACGGACGGGGGATACATCATGATCGCGGTGATTAACTATGGCGCGGGCAACCTGCCGAACGCGGTGCGCGCCCTGCGCCATGTGGGTGCCGACTTGGAGGTGACGGACGACCCGGCGGTGGTGCGGGCGGCGGATGCGGTGGTGCTGCCCGGTGTCGGCGCGACGGCGGACACGATGCGCAGCCTGACCGCGCTGGGCATCGCTCAGGTGCTGCCTGAGGTGGCCGCCTCGGGGCGGCCCTTCCTGGGGATCTGCGTGGGCATGCAGGTGCTGCTGGGGGTGAGCGAGGAGTTTGGCCCCCACCCATGCCTCGGCGTGGTGGGCGGTACGGTGCGCCGTCTCCCCGCCGTCGCCGGCAAAATCCCGCAGATCGGCTGGAACCAGGTGCGCTACAGCCCATCCTTTGTGGGCCACCCGCTGTTCGCCGACATCCCCGACGCCAGCGACTTCTACTTCGTCCACTCCTTCTACTGCGATGTAGACGACTCCGCCATCGTGGCTGGGCGCACCGGCTACGGCATCGATTTCCCTAGCGTGGTGGTGCGCGATAACCTCGCCGCCGTGCAGTTTCACCCGGAGAAGAGCGGGCGCTGGGGACTCCAGCTGCTGCGGAATTTTGTGCAGATCTGCGTGCAGGCCGGCGCGTATCAGGTGGTAGCATAAGCGTATGGAACTTATCCCGGCGATTGATCTGAAGGATGGCCGCTGCGTTCGGCTCTACCAGGGGGACTTTGCCCAGGCCACGGTCTATGGCGATGACCCGGTGGCGATGGCGCGGCGATGGGCCGACTTGGGGGCCACCCGGCTCCACGTGGTTGACCTCGACGGGGCGAAGGCTGGCCGCCCGGTGAACACCGACGCGGTGCAGGGGATCGTGCGCGCTCTGAAGATCCCGGTGCAACTCGGCGGCGGTCTGCGCCGCGAGGAAGATATTATCGCCGCCCTCGCGCTGGGGGTGGCGCGGGTGATCCTCGGCACGGCGGCGGTGGCGCAGTCCGACATGGTGGCGCGGGTGGCGGCCCGCTTTGGCGACCAGATCATCGTCGGCGTGGACGCGCGCGACGGCTTGGTCGCCACCGATGGTTGGACGAACACCGCCAATGTGCGAGCGACGGATCTGGTGGATCATGTGGCGGGCCTGGGGGTGCGCCGGGTGATCTACACCGACATCAGCCGTGACGGCACGCTGACCGAGCCGAACTTCGCGGCCCTGGCCGAGCTGATCCGTCCGGGCGGCCCGGCGATCATCGCCAGCGGCGGCATCGCCACCACCGCGCATCTGCTGCGCCTGGCCCAGCTTGGTGCCGAGGGGACAATTGTGGGCAAGGCCCTGTACGCCGGGGTGATCGATCTTGCTGAGGCGCTTGTGGCGCTGCGCGCGTGAATGCAACATGCAAGCAGCCGTTCTTGCATGTTGAATTGAAGGAACAGCTATGACTAACCCCGACCTGACTGCAAAATACGAAGAGGAGCGTCTGCGCGCCCATGGCCAGTCGCAGATTGTTTACCTCCAGGGCCAGATCGATGAGCTGCGCCGCCTGCTCAAGGATCAGACCAATAAATATAACTGGGCCATGGAGCAGGTGCGCAGGACTGAGTCATCGGTGGTTCAGGTGCAGAGCCTGTTCGATCATCACGCCGAGGAGGTGACTCAGACCAGCGATGCGGTGCGGCGCGAGGTGATCGGCCTGCGCCGCGAGGTGTCTGGGGCGCTGGTGAAGATCGATGAGAGCGTGAAGCCGCTGCGCGAGATGCAGGCCCAGATCCAGCAGGTGTCCGAGGCGCGCAAGCAAGATCGCGACTTCGTCTCGGGCTGGTTCGTCCGCATCGAGGCGCTAGAGCAGCAAATTCTGACGCTCCAGGCCCAGATCAAAGAGGTTGATGAGCGCCAGCGCCAGTATACGCTGCTGCTCGACCGGCTGCGCGAGGCCGATGTGGTGGCGGTGCAGGAGGCCCGCAAGGTGGGCGAGGAGCTGCAGATCGAGAAGCTGAGCCTGCGCCGCCAGGTGGCGGAGATCCTCCAGCAGGTGGTCGATATCCATCCTACATTGGCGGAACACGACTCGCGCATCCTGCGCATCGATGAGATCCGCCAGCATATCGATCTCTTCGTCGAGACGCTGCCCAAGCAGTACCTTGATCTGGTCGGCAGGTTCCCCGATATCATCACCGATATCAAGCGGGTGGAGCGGATCTCTACCGAGCGCTTCCTGATGAACCAGGAGCGGCTGGAGGATATTCGCCAGCAGGCCGACGAGAAGATTAGCGTACTCCAGGAGGCCGACGAGCTGCACCTGCGCCAGTTGACCTCGTGGCTGGAGCGGATCGATGGCTGGGTGCGCGAGCTGGAGCAGCGCCAGATCCGGGCGGCGACGCGCCTAGAGGCCGCCCAGCAGTTGCATATGATCCGGATCGTGGAAATCGAGAACCGCGAGATGGATACGCTGACGAACCTGGCGGCCAGCATGCGCAATCAGTACGAGCGGATTAAGGCCGCCCAGGTCGAGGTGAAGGGCGGGGAGAAGTAGAGCCGCCCCGCCGGGGTGGCTCTACCGGCGCTCCAGGACGAAGATGCGCGGGTGCAGGCCGCCGAGATCGATGCGCAGAGCGCTGTGCAGTCCCCACTCGGGCCGCTCGGCGATCAGGCGCTCCATCAGGCGCACCTCGTGGGAGAGCAGGACACAGTGGGCACCGGGGCGGGCCACGCGGGCGGCCTCGCTGAGCAAGGTCGGGTAGAGGCTGAGGTTTTCGGCGTGTGAGCCGACCAGGTGGCCGAAGGGCAGGTCGGCGCAGATGGCGTCAACGCTGGCGCTGTGCAGCGGCAGGCGCGTGGCGTCCCAGGGGTGCAACTCGCAGCGCGCCGTGAGGTCGGCGGCGGCGATGTTGGTGCGGGCGCACTCCAGGGCGGCGGGGTCGATGTCACAGCCAAAGGCGCGGCGGGCGGGGCCGATCAGCAGCCGCTCGATCAGCAGCGAGGCCGAGCCGCAGCCGATATTGAGGAAGCGGTCGTCGGGGGCGGGCGCGGTGAGCCGGGCCATGGCGCTGGCCACGGCACCGTTGAGCGCACCCTCGCGGTTGCAGACACGCCAGGGCCGGGTGGCCAGGGGCCGTGGCGACAGGCGCACGAGCAACTCCCAGCCCACGCCATCGGCGGCGCGGCGCAGGCGCAGCAGCAGGTCGCCATCGTCGGTGCCGACGCGCAGGCCGGTGGCGGCGGCAATCTCGGCCTTGAGCCGGGTGAGGACAGTCGACTCGGCACCAGCGGCGCTGAGGAAGAGGCTGGCAAACGCGCCTGGCGGGTGCAGGCGGCGCACCTTGTCGATGCTGGCCAGCACGGCGCGGAAGTACTCGTCGCCGAGTAGGGCCTTGGGCCGGGGGACGGGGAAGGCGCGCACGAGATAGACGGTCTGGACGGTGCGCAGGCCCAGCAGGGCGCGCAGTTCGCCGGCGTAGTCCACGCCAATGACGCCCGGCGGGCCGTCACGGTCAGGGCGAGCGGACGGGCCAAGGCCGCGCAGTTCGTCGCGGGCGATCAGTTCCAGCCCCTCGGCGGTCATGACTTCGATGCGGTGGGGACGCCCGACGGGGCGCGGGGGTATCTTTGCCATAGGGCTATCATACCGCAGGTTAGGCATGCTTCAGAATTGGGCATTTCAGCTTGACCGTCCTGCGATGCGGCGACGAGGCAAGGAGGCGATCCTATCGCCGCAGCGCCTCATCGTCTCGTCGATGAACGGTCACGTGGGTTTGAACCATGCCTTAGAGCTTTGGATCGCGAAAGACGCGGATCATCCCGCCTTACGGCTTTCGTGATCCAAAGCTCGGATTGTTTAAGGTGATCTATGTCTGAACGATTATTCTCCCTTGGGGTGACGTACTGGCCCCGCCCGCAGCGTGCGGGCGCGCCGATGCTGTGTAGCTGGGAGTGGTGCGACCACGGCGCGGTGCGCGACGACCTGGCCCATGTGGCCGCCCTTGGATTCGATACGGTGCGCCTGGAGTTGCGCTGGGCCGAGGCCCAGCCGGGGCCGGCGCGGGTGAGCACGGCGGCCCTGCGCGGCCTGGAGCGCGGGCTCGACGCCGCCCACGCGGCTGGCCTGCGGGCGACGGTGGCGATTATGGCGGGAACCCTCGCCGGTGCCCTGCACCTGCCCGCGTGGGCCGTGGGCTTCCGCGACCTGACGGAGGCCATGCGCGCGCGCCAGCCCAACGCCCCGCGCGCGCCCACCATCCTCACCGATAGCGGCTACCGCACCGAGCCGGCCCGCGACCTCTACGCTGACTCGGACATGCGCCAGGCCACCCGCTACCTGCTGCGCGAGACGGTGGGCAACTTTGCCGCGCACCCGGCTGCCTACGCCTGGGAACTGGCCGCCGGGGTCGGGCGCGCCCGCCGCGCCGCGTCCAGCCGCGCCGCCGCCGCTTGGTGGGCCGGTCTGGCCGACCTGGCCCGCTCGCACGGTGCGCGCCGTCTGATCGGGGTGGTGGACGGCGACGGCCTGGGTCGCGCCGATGGCCTGCGCCCCGCGCAGATTGTGGCCGCCGGGGCCGATCTGGCGGTGTCGGCGGCGGCCTTCCCGCCGCCGCGCGTGTCGCGCCCCTGGGATCCCGCCCATGCCACACTGCTGCACGCGCTGGCCGCCGGGCTGCTGCGCGCCGAGGGGGCTGTGGCCCCGGTGGTTGTGGCCGACCTGGGCCTGCCAACCCAGGCTGCGGGCCAGGCTGGCTGGGTGGAGAGCGAGGCGTACGGCTACGCGGACTACGCCTTCCTGGCCGATGACGAGCGCCAGGCTCGGCTGGTTGAGGCGGCCCTGGATGCGCTCTGGCGCGCGGGGGCCGGCGGGGTCTGGCTGGCGGGTTACGCCGATCCTGCGCTGAGCCTGTGGGCTGCGCCGCCGGTGGATCGGGCATGGCCCGCGCGTACCTGGGGGCTGGTGAGTGCCGACGGCCACGAGCGGCCAGCCGCTGATGTCGTGCGCGCCTTCGCCGCCCGGCTGCGCGCCGACGACCTGCCCGCTCCGACCGGCCCGCCCGCGATGCCGATTGACCCCGAGCGCTACTGGCGCGATCCTTGCACGGCCATGGCCGCGCTGGTGGCGGGCTGGGGTGAAGGGGTGGCGGAGTCGGGCTGATGCAACGTCCTTGGGGCTGCGCCCCAGACCGCGCTTTTTGTGGATCTTTGGCGGCGAAGTCGCCAAAGATCCACAAAAAAAGATCGTTCGGGGGTGGCTTTGCCAGCCCCAAACCTCCGCCGGAGGCGACGTTGTAACCGCCCTGATCGTCTCCACCCCGTCGCCGTGTCCCCGTCTCCACGTATGCTATAATTCGCCCGCACCGACGCCCTAGACGGGCAAACAATTGTAAAGGGTATCGTTTGCGTTCATAAGATCCATTGCGTTTCATCGCGTTTTATTGCGTCCTATTGCGGAAAGGCGTCATTCCTGCTATACTCTACGTATACGCACATTCGTGTGAAAGCCATCCTCAATGCAGCTTGTCGAGCACCA
>CAISPW010000384.1 GCA_903887465.1 uncultured Oscillochloris sp.
GCTGAAGCGGCCTCAGACAGGCCGCTTCAGCGGCCGTCGTGGATCTCGCCGGGGGCTTCAGCCCCCGGCGAACGTTGCCGCGACAGGGTGACTGATGTGAAAATAGCCGATAGCCGATAGCCGCTAGCCGGGCATCAGCGACCATGTTCATCGCGGCGGTGTGTGCCCCGCGCATGAACGTCTTTTGCGGTATTGCCAAAAAAGATCGTTCGGGGGTGACTTTACCACTCCCAAACCCCCGCCGGAGGCGACGTTGTAATCGCCACACCCTTACCGGAGCAACCTATGGACTTCCTGCTTGCCTCGCTGGTGGACGGGTTGCTGATCGGCTCGGTCTACGGTCTGGCTGCGATGGGCCTGACCCTGATCTGGGGCGTAATGCGTGTGACCAACCTGGCTCACGGTGCCATGATCGCGCTCGGCATGTTCGGGGTTTACGGCCTATTCAACAGCGGTCTCAACCCCTATCTGGGGCTGTTCCTGGTGGCGGGCGGTGGCCTGCTGGTGGGCATGGGCATCTACTACATCGCCCTGCACCGAGTGATCAACGCGCCCCAACTCAGCACGCTGCTGTCCACCTTCGCCGTGAACATGATCATCATCGGCGTCGGCACCACCCTCTTTAGTACCTCGCCGCGCAATGTAGATTTTAGCCTGGGCAGCTCCAGCCTGGGGCCGGTCACAGTGCAAAATACGCGCCTGATCGCCGCCGCCGCCTCGGGCGCGATCACCGGCGCGCTCTACCTCTTTCTCTACCGCACCCGGCCCGGCAAGCACATCCGCGCCGTGTCGAGCAACCGGGCGGCCGCCGAGCTGATGGGCATCAACAGCACGCGCATCCTGGCCCTCAGCTTCGGCCTGGGCACCATGCTCGCGGCCAGCGCCGGCGGCCTGATCGCTACCTTCTTCCCGTTCACCATCCTCTCGGGCGAGACCTACCAGCTCAAGAGCTTCGTGATTGGCGTGATGGGTGGTTTGGGCAACCCCCTGGGCGCCCTGGTGGGCGGCCTGATCCTCGGCCTGATCGAGGGCCTGATCCCCGTCGTGATGCCTACCACCTGGGTGCCGGTGTTCGAGTTCTTGCTGTTCGTGATCATCCTGCTGGTGCGTCCCAGCGGGATCCTGGGGATGAAGTCATGAAAGTTGTTACCGCTGTCCAGCGGGCAATCTCAACCGTGAGCCGGGTCGAGATTGCCCGCTGGATCAGCCCCGGACTCTGGCTGACCCTGCTGGCCGTCGCTGGGTTTGGTGCCTGGCCTCTGGTGATCGGTCAGGCCAGCCTGCGTGAGACGCTTTTCACCGCCCTGCTGGCGATTGCGCTGGCGAGCAGCCTGAACATTATCCTGGGCTTCACCGGGTACGTCAGCTTTGGTCACGTGGTCTTCTTCGGCCTCGGCGGCTACGTGGGCATGCTCGTCCTCAGCAAGGGCGCGCCCCTGTGGGTGGCCATGCCTCTGGGTGGGCTGGCGGCTGGCCTGCTGGCCTACGGCCTCGGCGCGGCCATCCTGCGCCTGCGCGGTGCCTACTTCACCCTGGCTACGATTGGTGTCAACGAGGCGATGCGGGCCTTCGTGAACAACTTTGCCCCCTTCGGCGGTGCCACGGGCATCTCGCTTAAGTTCACTGTCTACAACGACTACGGCGGCGCGGCCAACGCCCTCTGGCTGGTCTACGGGCTGCTGCTGGCCGTCACCCTGGCCGCCATCCTGCTCAGTTACACCGTCAAAACCAGCAAGTTCGGCCTGGGCCTGATGGCCATCCGCGAGGACGAGGATGCCGCTGAGGTAATGGGTGTCGTTACGCCGCGCGCCAAAACCTGGGCCTACGTACTCTCGGCAATCATCCCCGGCATCGTTGGCGTGATCTTCTTTTTCAAGAACGGCAACATCGAGCCGGCCGACGCCTTCCGCCTCCAGATCTCGATCGAGTCGATTGTCATGGTTATGCTCGGCGGCCAGGGCACCGTGATTGGGGCCGTCCTCGGCGCGGCGGGCTATCAGCAATTGCGCAGCTTCCTGCTGACCAATCCCTTGGTGAAGGATCTCCAGTTGGCGATTGCGGGCGGGCTGCTGCTGCTGATTGTGCTCTTCATCCCCACCGGGGTCGTGGGTCTGATCCGGCGCAAGCTGCCGGTTTTGCGCAAGCTCCTGGTCTGATGCGGGCCGTCACGAGGAAACCCCTATGCTCCTAGAGCTAAACTGTGTCTCCCGCAGCTTTGGCGGGCTGCATGCGCTTAGCGATGTTACGATCACGCTGCCCCAGGGCGAGATCTTGGGCCTGCTGGGGCCAAACGGTGCCGGGAAGACCACCCTCTTCAATGTGATCAATGGTGTCTGCCCGCCCTCGGCGGGTACGGTGCGCTTCCGTGGCCAGGATGTGACGGGCAAGCCGCCCTATGCGCTGTCGCACATGGGCCTGGCTCGCACGCATCAGATCGTCCGCCCGCTCAATGAGTTGACTGTGCGCGAGAATGTGATGGTTGGCGCATGCTTCGGCCACGAGCAACGTCGTCTGGGCGAGGCTGCGACCATCGCCGAGCAGACCTTAGCCTTCGTGGGCCTTGAGGCGCGCACCAACCAGCTTGCTGGTAGCCTCAACGTAGCCGAGAAAAAGCGTCTGGAGTTGGCCCGCGCGCTCGCGGCCCGCCCCCTGCTGCTGCTGCTCGACGAGGTTCTCGCGGGCCTCAACCCGGTCGAGATCGGGGCGATGGTCGAGATCGTGCGTCAGATCCGCGACCAGGGCGTCACGATCTTCATGATCGAACACGTGATGCACGCGATAATGAACGTCTCTGACCGTATCGTGGTGCTCGAGTACGGTCGCCTGATCGCCGAGGGTACCCCCGCGCAGGTGGCCAATGATCCGAAGGTGATCGAGGCGTACCTTGGCCGCAGCCCCCATACGGCCCAAGCAGGTTAGACCCAGACTATGGTTTACCCGGCATGAGCCAAGAGGAATAGTACCGCCATGGCGATCCTTGAAGTCAACGATGTCACCTCTGGCTACGGCGATGTGCAGATCCTGTGGGGTGCCAGCCTCAAGCTTGAGCCGGGGCTGATGACCTGCTTGGTGGGGGCCAATGGGGTCGGTAAGACGACCCTGCTGCGCACCGTGATGGGCCAACTGCGGCCATGGAGCGGCAGCGTGCGCTTCGAGGGGCACGAGATTAGTCGCCTGCCCGCCCACCGGCGTGCCGAGTTGGGCCTGGTGCTGGTGCCCGAGGGCCGCCAGCTCTTTGGCGATATGACTGTGCGGGAGAACCTCGATCTGGGGGCGACCAATCGGCGCGCACACCGCTACCGCGAGCGCAACCTTGAGCGGGTTTTCGCCATGTTCCCCCGCCTGAAGCATCGCAGCACCCAGAAGGCCAACACCATGAGCGGTGGCGAGCAGCAGATGCTGGCCGTGGGCCGTGGGATCATGGCCGAGCCAACCGTCTTGCTGATCGACGAACTTTCTCTCGGTCTGGCTCCGGTGCTGGTGATCCAGCTCTTTGAGAACCTGCAGAGCCTGAAGGATCTGGGCATTACCATCATGTTGGTCGAGCAGAATGTACAGATGTCTCTGGCGGTCTGCGACTACGGCTATGTGCTGGCCCAGGGTCGTATCGAGATCGAGGGAGAATCCGCCGCACTGATCAAGGATGACCATGTGCGCGCCGCGTATATGGGGCTGTAGCGGGTGCGGCCCGCATGGGAGGTTTCGGCACCGCTTGTCCAGCGCGCCGGGGGGCTGAAGCCTCTGGCGGGTGACGTTGAGCTCTCCATGGCTATTCCCTGCGGTTGACAGGATGGGTATGTCGTATCATAGTACACTCATTCTTTGACTAGTTATTTATTGTGATTAGCGCTACCTTGACCTACGCAGGTCAGGTGCGCCCTCCTCGGCAACGCTGCCACCGGTGGCCACTGCTGCCCCGTGCGCGACTCGCTCTCTGCCCCGCGCCGCCCAGCACTACCGGTATGATGGTGCGCGTGAGCGTGGCTGTCTTCCTGCTCGTTGCCTACGGAGGTCTCTGTGAAACGCTCGCCTATCGCCTTGTTCACGCTCCTGCTCACGTTCCTGCTCGCCGCCTGCGGCGGTGCGCCCGCCGCTCAGTCGCCGACCCACCCACCGGCTCCGACGACCGTCGCCACGACCGTGCCTACGGTAGCGGACACCGCTGCGCCGACAGATGCCTCTACCATCGTGGCCTCGCCAACCGCCGCGACCGTTGCGCCGAGGGCTGCTGCCGGAACTACTACCCTCAATGTTTTTGCTGCTGTGTCGCTGACTGACGCCTTCAAAGCGCTTGCGCCCGCCTTCGAGGCCGCCCACCCCGGCGTCACCGTGGTCTACAACTTTGCCGGTGCGCAGCAGCTTGCGGCCCAGATCAACGAAGGTGCCCCGGCCGATGTCTTTGCCTCGGCCAACCAGAAGCAGATCAATGTCGTGATCGCCAGCGCCAAGGTGATCAGCGGCACTGCGCAGATCTTTGTGCGTAACCGGCTGGTGGTGATCACGCCGAAGGCCAACCCCGCCGGAATTGCCAGTTTGAAAGACCTAGCCAAGCCCGGCCTGAAGCTGATCTTCGAGGCTAAGGCCGTGCCAGCGGGCCAGTATTCGCTAGATTTCCTGACCAAGGCCAGCAAACTGCCGGAGTACACCACGACCTATAGCTCCACCGTGCTGGCCAATGTCGTCTCGTATGAGGACAACGTGCGCTCGGTGCTGAGCAAAATCGTGCTGGGTGAGGGTGATGCGGGCATCGTCTACACTACCGATGCGGCGACCGAGGCGGACAAGATCGGCACTGTGACTATTCCCGATGAGCTGAATATCATTGCGCTCTATCCAATTGCGCCGCTTGTGGAGAGCAAGGTGCCCGACCTGGCGAAGGCATTCATCGCCTATGTGTTGAGCCCAGAGGGCCAGCA
>CAISPW010000385.1 GCA_903887465.1 uncultured Oscillochloris sp.
CCGCCCGCTTGTACCAGTGGGTGTGTGGCTTGCGCGGTGGACCCACCCCGTCCCATCCCGAACCGGGTCGTGAAACGCCGCAGCGCCGATCCTACTGGCGGAGCATCCGCTGGGAACCTAGGTCCACGCACCCTCACCACATGACGATGCGGCGGTAGTCTTCTAAAGACTATCGCCACATCAACCTTCATTCGCCACCAAATCATCGCGGCGTGGAGCAGTGGCAGCTCGTCGGGCTCATAACCCGAAGGTCGCAGGTTCGAATCCTGCCGCCGCTACCAAGAAGAACCTAAACGGGATGACAAGAATATATTTTCTTGTCATCCCGTTTTTGGCTTCCCCAAGCTCAAAACGTACTAACGGAAGAACCTCTGAGCGGGCGAGGGTCTTGATCCGGTTTCCGCGATGGCTCCCAAGCGTAAATACGTGGGCTTTAACGTGACCGTCAACACATTCCGCATTGGTATTGCCCTCTGCTTGGCCCTGCTCACCCTCGCGAGCTGCGGCCAGGCACCCGCCGCCGTGCCCACCGCATCCGCATTGCCGCCGCCGGCTGCCTCGGCGGTGGTTCTCGGCGATGGACGCACCCCGGATCTGCCCGCGATCCGCGCCGAGCAGGATCGTCGCCACGCCGCCATGCGCGCCGCCCCCTACATCTTGCTGCGCCTTGGCCTGGATGCTCGGCTCGATGCGGCCCAGCGCGCCGCCGCTGCCGATGTTCGTGTGCAGGAGGCTGTCCGCAGCGCGTCGGGTGAGCGCCAGCTCGCTGAGGCGATGGCCGTGGGCGAGGCACGCGCGGGTGACCTGACCGCCGCCCTCGCCACTCGCTGCCCGCCTAGCGCGTGCCTACGGGTGGTCATGTACGTCTACCCGACCAACACCAGCCTGACCGCCGTGGTGGATGGCGATGGCCAGGTGCTTGATGTCCAATCCCTCGCCGCCAGCCAGCCCGAGATCCCCCGCGCGCTGGCCGACCTCGCTACGCAGATCGCGGTGAACAGCCCCGAGACGGCTACGGCCTTGGGGGTGTCCCCGACCGAGGCGATGGCCCTGGCCTACGCCAGCGCGACCAAAACGAGCTTTATTGGCACGCCATGCGAGCGCAGCCAGCACCTCTGCGTGAGCCCGGTGTTCACCTGGGGCAGCCAGGCTCTTTGGGTGATTATTGACCTGACGGACTTGCGCCTGGTTGGCGCGGCGACCTGGACGGCGCAGGGGCAGAGCGCCCAGCGCCGGGATGTGAGCGAGGCCACGCTCCAGGACGCGGCGATTGCGCCGCTCTGCGACACGCCGCAGACTATCGCCCGCGCCGGGTGGACGGCCAGCTATATGCTCACCAGTTCGGATGGGCTGGAGCTGCGCGATGTGTCGTTTCACGGGCGTCCGCTCCTCGCGTCGGCCAAGATCGTGGACTGGCACGTCGGCTACACCGCTGGCAGCGATGGGCGGCGCGTGGGCTTTAGCGATGCGGTGGGCTGCCCGGTCTTCTCCTCAGCGGCGATCATCCCCTATGCGCTGCCCACGCTGGCCGATGTGCCAGGGGGCGGCTTCAGTTTGAAAATGACCTTCCGCTCGCCCAACTGGCCGCAGCCCTGCAATTATCAGTACACTTTCACCGCAACCTTCGACCCCGACGGCTCGCTGACTGTGCGGGCGGGCAGTGAGGGTCGTGGCTGCGGGGTCGATGGGGTCTACCACCCGGTGCTGCGCATCGTCCCGCCGCCCACCGCCGACCTCGCGCAGGATGTGGATGGGACGCGCGCGCCGCTGACCCGCGAGGGCGATGGCGTATGGCCTGCGCGGGCGGTGCGCGGGTTCGTCGCCGGCACCGTGCGGGTGACGCCGGACTGGGGCGACGCCGATCTGGCCTACGTTTACTGGAGCGTGGCGAAGGATGCCGAGGGCGAGGGCGACCTGCCGAGCATCGGCACCTGCTGTCGGCTGGATATCCAGCAGGGGCCGGATGTGTTTGTTACGCCGCCTGAACCGCTGACCGACCGCACGGTGTTCTGGTACGTGCCAAAGATCATCAACGCCGAGCGGGCGCGCTGCTGGGCCGACATGGAACTCCAGGACGGGGTGCTGGTGCCGCATATCTGGCCCTGCGGCAGCGGGGTGCGGATCGCGTCGGCCGCGCTGACGCCGTAGCATGGGCGTATAATCGAGCCGTTCAACACGCAATATGCAATACCGCAAAAGTCACCCTGTCGCGGCAACGTTCGCCGGGGGCTGAAGCCCCCAGCTAGGTTGACGACGGCCGCTGAAGCGGCCTGTCTGAGGCCGCTTCAGC
>CAISPW010000386.1 GCA_903887465.1 uncultured Oscillochloris sp.
GCTGGCGGGCTATCCACCGGGATGGCTCTGCCTTTCCCGGCGAGACCCACCCGGCGATGGTCGCACTACGCACGGGGCAGGTGGTACGGAATGTGGTCATGGGTGTGTACGATTGGGAACACGACGCCTACCGCTGGATCAAGATCAGTGCGGTACCCCAGATTCACCCTGGGAGTACCGCCGTCGCCGAGGTTTGTACCACCTTCGATGACATCACCGAGATTGTACAGGCCGAGGTGAATGTGCGCGCCGCCCTCGCCGCTGAGCAGGTCGCCCGGCAGTCCATCGAGGCATCGTCCGTGCGGACGGCGCACCTCCAGGCACTCACCGCCGATTTCGCGAAGGCACTCACGCAGGATGACGTGATCACGGTGATGGTGGGCTACGGCACAACGGTTGCCGACGCCACGAACATTGTCGTGTCGCTCATGGATCCCAGCGATCAGCAGCGTGTCTACATTGGCGAGCGTGGACGCAGCGCAGCGGATCCGGCGACCATGCCAACCGTGTCGCTCAACGCCTCGCTGCCGCTGAGCGTCGTCATCAATGACCGGGTGCCGGTCTGGCTGCATTCACGTGACAATGCGGAGACGCACTTTCCTGGTTTTGGCGCAGTCATGGCCCACGATGGATACCACGCCTACGCCGCCTTCCCCCTGATCAGCGCTGATGTCGTCGTAGGCACGATGAGCTTCTGCTACGTGATGCCGAATGCCTTTGCTCCCCAGGAACGGGCATTCTTGATCGCCTTCGTCCAGCAGTGTGTCCAGGCAATTGATCGGACCCGGTTCTACGATGAGACGGTCAAGGCCCGCAGTCAGCTTCAGCAGCTTTCCTATCGGCTGCTGGTAGCCCAGGAGCAGGAGCGTCGGCAGATTGCCCGCGAGTTGCACGATGAGGTTGGCCAGGCGTTGGGGGCGCTGAAGATCAACCTGTCTATGCTCGGTATCCAGTCTGGGGCCGATGCGTCCCGACTCGCGGAGAGTCTGACAATCGTTGACTTTTTGACTCTACAGGTGCGATCGCTCGCGCTGGATCTGCAACCCTCGGTACTCGACGACCTTGGACTCGCCGCCGCTCTCATGTGGTACTGCGACCGGATCCAGCAGCGCACCGATCTTATGGTGACCTTTGTAGAGCAACTCCAGGACGCGCCGATAACACCGATGATCGCCACGACCTGCTTTCGGATCGCCCAGGAAGCCTTGACCAATGTGGTTCGCCACGCCCACGCACAGCGGGTAGACGTTGCACTCTCTTATTACGAGGAGATGCTTGTCTTGAGCGTCTGCGACAACGGGGTCGGCTTCAATGTACAAGATGGGCGCGCCCGGGCCGTGGCCGGTGTGAGCCTTGGGCTGATCAGTATGGCAGAGCGCATCGAACTGGTAGGCGGATGGATGGACATCAGTTCAATTTCTGGCGGCGGTACCGAGGTTTGGGCATGGTTTCCTCTCAATATAAAGGAAATTTGATGTCACCACTGCGGATGATTCTCGCCGAAGATCATGTGCTGATGCGGGCCGGCCTGCGTTTGCTGCTGGAGCAGATGGACGAGGTTATCGTGGTTGCGGAGGCCAGCGATGGGGAGGAAGCCCTGCACCTGATTACGATCCACCGCCCTGACATCGCCGTGCTTGACATCGCGATGTCTCACCTCACTGGGCTGGAGGTGGCCGCACAAGTGCAGGAAGAACTGCCCGAGGTGCGCGTGATCATCCTCTCGATGTACGCGACCGGCGACTACGTCCAGCAGGCGCTCCGGGCGGGGACGAAGGGTTATTTGCTCAAAGACGCTGCTCCGGTCGAGTTGGCCCTTGCCGTCCGTGCCGTGGCGGGTGGGGAAATCTACCTGAGTCCGGCGGTGGCCAGCCGGGTGGTGCAGCAGTTTGTCCAGGGGCCAGAGGCGCAGAACCCTGGGCTGGAACAACTCACCCCGCGCCAGCGCACCATCCTGCAGCAGATCGCCGTAGGGCAGACCACCCAGGAGATCGCCCGCACGCTCCAGATCAGCGCGAAGACCGTTGAGGGCCACCGCGCCCAATTGATGGAGCGGCTCGACATTCGCGACGTGGCGGGCCTGGTACGCTTCGCCATTCGCATGGGGCTGATCAGCCACGATGACTAGAACCAATACCTTTCAAATAAGCAGATCCCATGCCAACCTTTCCCCCTCACCCCCTGCCCCTCTCCCACCAGGCATATCTTTACCCACATTTTTTGCTCTGTGATGCTGAAATAAGGAGGAGAGGCTGAAAATCCTTGGCGTAAGGGCGCAGCAGCACCTCATGCATCCCCACCCTAGACTCATCCGGGGCTGCTGCGCCCCTATCCCTCATCTGGGATTCATCCGGGGTTGAGGAGAGGGGTTTTGGGGCCGGA
>CAISPW010000387.1 GCA_903887465.1 uncultured Oscillochloris sp.
AGCGGCCTGTTTGAGGCCGCTTCAGCGGCCGTCGTGGACCTAGCCCCCGGCGAACGTTGCCGCGACAGGGCAACTTTTGCGGTAGTGCGATTATAGGATCATCTGGAGGGGTGATCGCCGTCCTTGTTCAGCAGCGCCGCGATCGTGGCACCGAGCAGGCTCAACTCGACAGGCTTGCTAAAGTAGGTATTGACCCCGGCAGCAAGACAGCGCTCGCGGTCGCCCTGCATCGCCAGGGCCGTCAGGGCGATGATCGGAATCGCCCTGGTTGTTCCGTCGGCGCGGATGCGCCGGGTCGCCTCCAGCCCGTCCATCAGCGGCATCTGGATGTCCATCAAGATCAGCGCCGGGTTTAGCTCGCGCGCGTGGGCGAGCGCCTGCGCCCCATTCCGTGCGACGGCCACGGCGTACCCGTTGGCCGTAAGGTAGTCACACATCAGCTCAATGCTGACCTCGTTGTCCTCGGCCACGAGGATGAGCGTCTGCGCTGCGGGCGTCCTCGGCGGCACCGATATCGGCGGTGCCGCCACGTATGCCGGTGCCGGGATGACCGCATCGCGCCAGGGCAGGGTGACACTGAAGTGGCTGCCCTCGCCCGGCGTACTTTCCACGGCGGCGCTCCCGCCGTGCAGGTCGGCGAGATTGGCCACCAGGGCCAGGCCGAGTCCGCTGCCGTCATGCTGGCGGCTCAGGCTGCTGTCGATTTGGCTGAAGGGCTTGAACAGGCGCGGCAGATCTTCGGCGGCGACGCCGATCCCGGTGTCCCAGACCGTGAAGGTGATCTGGCCCTGCGCTCGATTCCGGTGTACCTCAAGGCCCACCTGCCCGCCCTCAAGGGTGAACTTCACCGCGTTAGAGAGCAGGTTGACCAGGATTTGCTTGAGGCGGCGGGCGTCTGCGAAGAGAAACTCCTCCGGGATCTCGCTCGGGTAGGCCAGGCTAATCCGCTTCTGTAGCGCAGTCTGGGCGACCATGCGCAGGGCCGCATGGATCACCTCTATGATGGGTACGGGGCCAAAGTTGAGCTCGATCTTGCCGGCCTCGATCTTGGAGAGGTCGAGGATGTCATTGATCAGGGCGAGGAGGTGCCGCCCGCTCTCCTCGATCACGCGCAGCGAGTCCTGCTGGATGGTACTCAGGGGGCCATAGATCTGCTCGCGCAAGATCTCGGCACGCCCTAGGATACTGTTGAGCGGCGTGCGCAGCTCGTGGCTCATATTGGTGAGGAACTCATCCTTGCGGCGGGCGATGTGGGCCAACTCAACATTGGTCGCACTCAACTCGGCGGTGCGCTCTCGCACCCGCAGCGACAGTTCGGCCCGCTCGGTCTGAATCTGCGTGAGCAGTTGCACCTTGTGGATGGCCAGGGCGATCTGATCGACCATCTCGGTGGCGATCACCACATGTTCGTCACCGAATACGCCGATCTTTGGCGAGCTGAGGGTCAGGGTTCCGATGAAGGTGTCCTGGGCGAAAAGCGGGATATGCAGCAGCGAGCGCACACCCAGGCTTTTGAGTTGCTCGGCACGGTGCGCCATACTCGGCGCGGTGGGAGCGTCGGCCAGGTGCCAGGGCCGACGCTCCCACACGGTCGACTGTCGATCACCCTCAATAATCGGCATGATATCCTGAGGCGACAGGGGCGATGGCGAGGATGTGCTCACCGCCAGCACCCGCAGCTGATCGGCAGCCTCGTCATAGGTCATTACCGTGGCCCGCTCGCAGGGCACCAGCCGACGCAGATACTCGACCGCGATCATGCCCACCTGCTCGGGCGTCTGCGCCTCCAGGATGGCGCGGTCGATACTCCGCAGGGCGCTCAGGCGCTCGGCATAGCGCCGCAGTGCCGCCTCGTTTCGCTTACGTGCTGAGTATCGACCTCTTCGCATAAAAAAACCTTTAGGCATGGTTCAAACCCACGTGACCGTTCAGCGACGAGACGATGAGTCGATGAGGCGATAGGAGCGCGGCATCGCCTCGTCGCCGTATCGCAGGACGGTCAAGCTGAAATGCCCGATTCTGAACCTTGTCTTAGCACACACGTTATGCGTCAGCTACCCTGCGAAGAACGCGCCTAGGGCGCTGTAGCACGTCACCGGCTGCTCGGCCATCGGCACGTGGCCGCATGCGTCGATGATCGCGAGGTGGGCGTCAGGCAGGGCCGCAACCAGGGCTGCCGCGCTCGACGGCGGGAAGACCGGGTCGTGTTGGCCGGTCAGCACCATAGCCGGCATCGCTGCGCGGATGATCGCCTGCGCCAGCAGCGGGTTGCCTGTGCTGGCCGCGCCCTCGATGGCCGCCAGGGCGTCCATCGCCATCAGGTCGGCGATGCCCAGCGCCAGCATAGGCGCGTCAGGCATGCGGTGCAGCATCGGTCCGGCCAGCAGCGCCGGCAGGGGCGGGATCGTCCAGGCCAACTGACGCCAGGGCCGCGACAGGGCCAGCCACGGGCGCGACAGGGCCAGCCAGGGTGCCCAGAGGGCCGCCGCCGCGCCCATCTGCGTGCCGACCTCGCGGTAGTGCGCCTCCTCCTCGGGCGTGCGGGCGATGCCGAAGCTCGCTAAGGCCAACCGGCTCACCTGATTGGGCCGCGACGCCGCCACCAGCAGGGCCACCGCCCCGCCTAGCGAGTGGCCGCACAGGCCGATCATCCCCAGTCCCAGCGCGTCGATGAAGCCCAGCGCCGCCAGGGTCAGCCCCCGCAGCCCGCCCCCGCCCGCCCCCGCCGCCGACTCGCCATAGCCCGGCATGTCGATGGCGTAGACGGTGTGGCGCTCGGCGAGGGTGATGAAGGCACCTAGCCAGTGTCGGGACGACCCGCCCCACCCGTGGATCAGCAGCAGCGGCGGGCCATCCCCGCCCACTCGGTAGGCCAGCCGGCCGGTCGGAAGCTCGATGTACTGAAGCGAAGGGATGTGCATAAAATGGGTTGCCTTCTGGTGGGAATGTGGGGCGTAGCCCCATACGGATCAGGTTTAGGGCGACCGCCCTAAAAATTGTATCTATGGCAGGGTTCAGATTAGGCAATTCTCGCTTGACCCTTCGTAGTCGCGGCTTCAGCCGCATAGGCGCTGAAGCGCCCACTATGAACGCCGCACATTGTAGCGTTCGTCTGAACCATGGCTAGATCTGAGACGGCCAGCGAAACTCGCAGTCATCGCTGGGGACTTGCGGCCCCCAAGCTCTGGCGGCGCTCCTGCCCCGCCAGGAATACGTCCACCTCAGCCCGGCGTGGCGGGTCGCTGCCCACGCGCGTGCAGTTGATCGCGGCCACCGCCGCGCCGAAGCGCAGGGCCGTCTTTAGCTCGTCGGCGGGCAACGACTCGATGGCCGCCCGGTTCAGCGCCCCGCCCTCGGCCAGGGCCGCCAGGAACCCCGCGCTGAACGAGTCGCCTGCGCCCACTGTGTCGGCGACCTGCACCCGAAAGCTAGGAGCCTCGACTTGCTCCACGCCGCCGGGGCCGCGCCGCAGGGCCAGCACCCCGGCGCCCCCGTGGGTCACGATGATCATGGCCGGACCCTGACCGAGCAGCGCGGTCGCGTAGTCGCGGGCGTTGGCACCGGGGGCCAGCCATTCGATGTCGGCCGCGCTGAGCTTGAGCAGGTCACACATGCCGATGGCATGATCCAGGGTGGCCCGGTAGGCCGGTGCATCGGCGATCACTGCCGGGCGCACGTTCGGGTCGAGCGAGATCAGCGCCCGTCCGCGCAAACCCTCGGCGGCGGTCAGCGCGACGGCGGGGGTGCTGCCGCGCAGCAGGCTGATCCCGCCAAAGTGCAGCATGGCCGTCTCCGCGTAGAACGCCGCCGGCAGATCTGTGGGGGCCAGCAAGGTGTCGGCCGCGCCGTCGCCGTAGAAGGTGAAGACCGGCTCGCCATACTCGGTGGCCACGAAGGCCAAGGTGGTCAGCGCGCCATAGGCCGTAGCCAGGAAGCGGTCATCGATCCCTTCGGCGCACACTTTCCGGCGCAGTTTGCGCCCGAAGAAGTCGTCACCCACCTTGCTCACGAAGGCGGTTGGCTGACCGAGGCGAGCCAAGCCCACCGCCACGTTGTACGGCCCGCCGCCAGGGTGCATGCTGAAACCTGTCACCTCGCCGCATGCCTCCAGCGGCAGAAAGTCAAACAGGATCTCGCCCAGGCAGGTGAGTCTTCGCTGCATCGCGCCCTCCATCGCCGTTTTTATAGATCTCGTGGCGCTATTATACGCCTTGACATGGTTTTAGAGGCACTACTTTACGAATAAGGCAACGACCGCAGCGTAACTCTCATCCCTCACCGTCGGCCCCTCTCCCATCCAGGGATGTAGCCCGACAAAAATGTCGGCTATTTTGGTACTTCCTGGGAGCACGGGCCTAGTACCAACGGAGGCACCAAGACCATACTGATGTGTCATTGAGCTTTGTAATACAAGTGTGGTATCATTCAGATGCGGACGAGACTTCACAACACTCCTCTTTCCCCCCCACCTGTTCGCACTGCATCGGGTCTGTGGTTTTGGCTGGTACTCTGGGCGAATCACACAACGACACCGCACCGTCTTCGCACAACGACACCGCACCGTCTTCGCACAACAACGCCGCACCGTCTTCGCACAACGACACCGCACCGTCTTCGCACAACAACGCCGCACCGTCTTCGCACAACAACGCCGCACCGTCTTCGCACAACAACGCCGCACCGTCTTCGCACAACGACACCGCACCGTCTTCGCACAACGACACCGCACCGTCTTCGCACAACGCGATTGCAACCAGGGTATCGGACACACTACCTAAGACAAAAAAACAGTACGTTGTTACGCAAGTGTTCTGACCTCAGCCCAAATGCAAAAAAACACAGCCCTGGCAATATTGCCGGGGCTGTGTTTTTTTGCGTGACAGCCCTAACGATAAGGCAATGAGGCGATGGCAACGCCTCATTGCTTCTTGAGTCCCTCGCCGTAGCGCTTCAGCTGAACCACCGTGCGGCTCAACTGGCGCACCGCCTGGTGCATCTGCTCAAAGATCGCCTCGTAGTCGTCCTCGGAGATCGGGTCGTCATCGTCGGTGAGCCGCTTGAGCTGGTTGCCCAGCAGGCTTACGGGGTGATAGATCTCATAGATCAGGCTATCGATCACCTGCTCGGGGCGCAGGTTCTCCCACTGCTGCGGGTTTGGACGGGTGGGCGGATCACTCATGGCGCGGCCTCCTGGCAGTAGTGGCGAAACCAGGCCAACGTGCGCCGCGATAGATCGCGCGGTGAGAGCCGTTGGCCATGTGATCGACCGTAACCTTCACAAATGCCACGCGCCCGCGACCGTGAAGGGCGTTCGGTTGATGGTCACAGAATATTCCAGGTTCAACGCACGTTTCAAACACACGTGACCGTTCAGCGACGAGACGATGAGGCGATGAGGCGACAGGAGCGCGGCATCGCCTCGTCGCCTCGTCGCAGGACGGTCAAGCTACGTGTACCCATTTTGAAACATACCCAACGCTGCGGACAGTCCAGTATAGCAATCCACGTGGAGCCGTGACTCCTGCTTCACAACCGGAATTGGACGACTATATCTACAACTATTGTAGCACACTGGCATGCGGCATCGGGGGCAGTATATCGCTCCCGCCGCATCCCCACATACGCCTCTGTCGCACAAAAGACCACACAAAATCTACCGCATCGACGGACAAACTACTGCCAAACGTGGTAAGTCTGTATGAAATCCGCCAGATGGGCGGAGATATGCTTGACAATATAAT
This sequence comes from uncultured Oscillochloris sp., assembly GCA_903887465.1. Classification (GTDB taxonomy): domain Bacteria; phylum Chloroflexota; class Chloroflexia; order Chloroflexales; family Chloroflexaceae; genus Oscillochloris. The sequence goes on from CAISPW010000387.1 coordinate 5,742, forward strand.
TAAAATGTTTTATACTCTGTTGTATTAGCGTAGTATCGGCGTTCAATACAATGTACTGACCTTGTGCGCGGTGAAATTCGGTGGCCGGGCAGATGTTATGCATGCCACCGGCGTTGTGTTACCCTCAGCTTGTCCACCCAATTAAGGAAGAGGAGTGTGCAAAGATGTCTATCAACGGTTCGTTCCCTGAGAAGCTCCCACTCTCGGTGCTACTCTTTCACGCCGCTATGAGTCGCGAACAATCGATCAGCGACTTTGCCGAGGAGTTGGGAGTCGGCCCCATCTCGCTGCGCCAGTTCATCCTCGGCAAAACCCAGCGCCCGCGACAGAAGACCATCGACATGATCGGCGAGGTGCTGCACATGTCGCCCGACGAAGTGCGTCGGCGCATGGATCTGCTGCCTGAGGCGATGCCAAAATTTAGTGACTGGCTGGAGTCGCAGATCGAGGGCCGCTTCTCACGCGCAAAGCTCACCCGCGAGACGAAGATCAGCGACGGTGCTCTGCGCAACTACCTGAGCGGGCGGACGCTGCCGGACTCGGATCAGGCTCAGAGCCTGGTGCAGGCTCTGAGCGGCGACTCGCTGCAGGTGGCGAGCATGATCGTATCGAACCAGGTGGAGGAGAATGGCGGCAGTATCGCGGAGCCTGAGGCTCTTCTGGATCTGGCGATCTCGCCGGTGGACGCGGAGGCATCGGGGAGCGCGTCCGTGGCCCCGGTGCGGGCCGAGGCGTTGACCGCTCCCGTCGCCGCGCTCGCCGCGCCGATGCCCAGCAGTTCCGATGAGGAGCATGTGCTCGCGCTCTGGCGACGCCTGCACCCCCAGGGCCGCCGGGCGACGGTGCAGTACATCGCCACGCTTCTCGCGGAAGGGTGATCGCGGAGGCGCGAAATGGGGGTTTGGATCGCGGAGGCGCGAAATGGGGGTTTGGATCGCGGAGGCGCGAAGCCGCTGGATCGCGGAGGCGCGAAATGGGGCGGATGCGCGAAGCCGCTGGATCGCGGAGGCGCGAAATGGGGCGGAGGCGCGAAGCCGCTGGATCGCGGAGGCGCGAAATGGGGCGGAGGCGCGAAGCCGCTGGATCGCGGAGGCGCGAAATGGGGCGGAG
>CAISPW010000388.1 GCA_903887465.1 uncultured Oscillochloris sp.
AGCGGCCTGTTTGAGGCCGCTTCAGCGGCCGTCGTAGACCTAGCCCGCCCGTTTACGGGCCGGGCGCTAGGGCTGGCAGGGCGACTTTTGGGGTATTGCGTTTGTATAAATGTGTCCTACCCCGCGCCTATACCGATTCTAAACACGGGGCTGCTACACTTGGAAGAGATTATCGTGCGGAGGAAACCGATGGCCAAGACAATCCTGGCGGTGGATGACCACGCCAATGTGCGGGCGCTGCTCAAAGATTACCTGAGCGAGAACGGGTTTCGCGTGATCACCGCCAGCGATGGTGCCGAGGCGCTGATCGTGGCTGGCCGCGAGCGGCCTGATCTCATCTTGCTCGATGTGATGATGCCCAACCTCGATGGATTCGAGTTTATGAAGATCTTCCGTCGAAAACATAGCATCCCCATTATTATGCTCACCGCCCGCGTGGCCGAGTCCGATAAGGTGGTTGGTCTGGAGTTGGGGGCTGACGATTATGTGACCAAGCCCTTCGGCATGCACGAGCTGCTGGCCCGTGTCCGCGCAGTGCTGCGGCGCACCTCGCCCGAGGCGACCGCCCCCGATGAACTGCTGCGCGTGGGCGACCTAACCCTGGACAAAGCCACCCGTGGCGTTAGCGCGGGCGACCGGGTGATCGCGCTGACCCCCTCGGAGTTCGAGTTGCTGGCTATCCTGATGGAGTCGCCGGGGCGCGTCTTTACCCGCGAGCAGCTTTTAGAGCGGCTCCAGGGCAACGATTACGAGGGTGTCGAGCGGACGATTGATGTTCACATCCGCAACATCCGCAAGAAGCTGGAGCCTGACCCGGCCCAGCCACGCTATGTCGAGACCGTCTTCGGGGTCGGCTACCGCTGCCGGATTGATCCGTAGACACGGCTTCCGACCGCGTAGCGTAAGGCGTAGCGTATGCGATCACTCAGCTCAAAACTCGTGCTGGCCTTCCTGCTCACCAGCTTGGTAGGTGCGGTGCTGTCTGCGATCTTCGTACACCAGTTTGTTGGCTCGCAGTTTGATGCCTTTGTGATTGGCCAGCAGCGCGATTTCTTTGCGAACCGAGTGCTTGACTACTACGTCACAAATGGTAGCTTAGACCACATCAGCCAGTGGATCAGCGAGCGTAGTAACCGCCGCCCACCTGATGATCCGCCCCCCGGCGGTATTCCGCCTCACGATGATCCCCTGACCATTCGCTTTGGTTTGACCGATGCAATTGGCACGGTGATCATCCCCACCCGAAGTTACAAGATCGGCGATCCTATGCGGCAAGCTGACTTCGCCGCAGGCACGCCGGTGATGCGCAACGGCCAGATCATCGCGGTGGTGATTACCCCCGGCGGCGACGCCATCCGCGATCCGGCCCAGGCCCGCTATTTGGCCAGCACCGGTGCGGCCCTGACGATTGCCGCCGCCGCTACCGCCGGTATCGCCCTTATTCTCGGTATTGTCCTGGCCCGCCTGATCACCCGGCCCCTGCGTGAACTGACCACCGCCGCCCGTCAGATCGCCGCCGGTGGGCCTGGTCAGCAGGTGGTTGTGCGCTCCCGCGACGAGCTTGGAATCCTGGCCACCCAGTTTAATCACATGAGCGCCGACCTCGCCCACGCCAACCAACTCCGCCGCCAGATGACCGCCGACATCGCCCACGATCTACGCACGCCGCTGACGGTGATCTCGGGCTATCTTGAGTCGCTGCGCGATCAGGTCTTAAAGCCCACGACCGAGCGTTTTATCATGCTCTACGATGAAACGCAGATTCTCCAACATCTCGTGGACGACCTGCATACCCTCTCGCTGGCCGACGCAGGTGAATTGCCGCTCCAGTGCCGACCCATCGAGCCGATCCAGATTCTCGCCCACGTCGCCGAGACCTACGGGCACACGGCTGAGCAGGCCGGGGTGAGTCTGGTGACGTGTGCCCCTGACTCACTGCCTGAAGTCACTGTAGACTACGAGCGCATGAGTCGTGCGCTCGGTAATTTGGTGAGCAACGCCCTGCGCTACACGCCTCCTGGGGGCACGATCAGCCTAAGCGCCAGTGTGGCCGCAGGCCAACTCACGCTCAGCGTGGCCGATACCGGCAGCGGCATCGCCGCTGAACACCTGCCAAATATCTTTGAGCGCTTCTACCGGGCCGACGCCTCGCGCCAGCAGGAAACCGGCGGATCGGGCCTGGGTCTGGCCATCGTGCGATCAATCGTCGAGGCCCACGGCGGCACGATCAGCGTCGCCAGCGAACTGGGCCAGGGCACGACCTTCACGGTTAGCCTGCCGCTACCCCCGATCCTGGCGACAACCCAAAGAGATCTGAACAGCTTCTAAACCTCCACCGGGTAGAGTGTGTCTGTCACCGACGACATCAACATCGTCAACCACACAGGTGGCAACGAACGACACACACGAAGGAGCATCCCGATGAAGCGTTTCGTAACCATCACCCTGTCGGCTGCGCTGGGAGCTGTCCTCACGTTTGGCGCGATGCAGGGCACCGCAAACGTCTTGGCGGCGCAGAACACGCAGACCAGCACGATCCAGCAGGACTGTTCCGGTCGCCCCGACGGCCCCGGCAAGAATGACGGCACCCGCGCCGGTGGTCAGGTCGCCAGCGTCAGCGCTACCGCCATTACCGTCACCAACCGCGAGAGCCAGAGCCAGACCATCCTGATCACAAGCAGCACAACCTACGACCTCGACGGCACCACCGTCACCTTCGACAAGATCGCCGCCGGCCAGTTCATCCACGCCGAAGGCAGCACCGACAGCGCCGGAGCCTTCACCGCCAGCGCCGTCCACGCCAGCGCCACCCCGCCCCAGGGCCGTGGCCCCGGCGGCCCGCCCCCGGCCCGCCCGTAACCCACCATCCACGCCTGTAGGGGCGAATCATTGTAACCGCGCTCAAAGAGCGCGGCCCCCAATGCTTCGCCCCTACCCTTTCCCCGCCGAACCCGCCGCGATATAATACGCGCATGAAACGATCTATCGCCCTGATCACCCTGGCCCTGGCCCTGGCCGCGTGTGGCCTTAGCCAACCCACCGCGAGCTCCACCGTCGAGGTCGGAAGCGTCGCCCTGGCCACCGCGAGCGCCATGATCGACACGGGCGGCGGACGCCCCGCCGAAGGTCAAATCGCCCCCGACTTCAGCTACACCATGGCCGACGGCAGCGTCCACAGGCTCAGCGAGCTGCGGGGCAAGCGCGTGCTGGTGAACTTCTGGGCCACCTGGTGTGTGCCTTGCCGCGATGAAATGCCCGAGCTTCAGCAGGTCGCCAGCGAGAACCGCGAGAGCCTGGTGGTGCTGGCCGTGAACCGCAATGAGGCTCCCTCCGCCATCGCCAAGTTCGGCAACGAGATCGGCGTGACCTTCCCGATGATCGCTAACATCGCCGGCGACATCGGCGACCGTTACGGGGCCACCAGCCTGCCGACGACCTATTTCATTAACCGCGACGGCAGCATCAGCAGCAAGCAGCTCGGCGCACTCTCGCCGACACTCCTCGCCAAGCACCTGGGGAGCCTGCGATGAGCGAGAACGCCGCAGATGAAGTCATCCGCCTCGCCCAGCAGCAGATCGCCGAGCGCCACGCACGCGAGGCCCGCGAGCAGGCGCTGCGCATCGAGGGTCGTGCGCGCCGCGAGACCCCCTGGCGCTGGATGTTCACCGGTGCCGGGGCCGTGCTGCTGCTGGCCCTGCTCTTCAGCCCCGGCGCGCCCCTGCAGTGGAAGATGTACGCCGTCGTCCACGGCGTCTGCGCCCAGGAACACAATATCTTCCTCGGCGGCATGCAGTTTCCGCTCTGCGCCCGCAATAGCGGGATCTACATGAGCTTCCTGCTCACCCTGGGCTACATCTACGTGATCGGACGCGGCCGCGCCGGGCGGATCCCGCCCTGGCCGATCAGCGCCGCGCTCATCCTCTTCGTCGTAATCATGGGCGTGGACGGCTTTAACTCGCTGTTTGTGGACATCAGCCAGCCCCATCTCTACACGCCGGACAACCGTCTGCGCACCCTCACCGGCATGGGCATGGGCATCTCCATCGCTGTGCTGTTGCACATCGTGCTGAATATGACCCTGCGCAAGGATGTGGACGACACGCTGCCGGTGCTGCGCAGTTGGTGGGAGTTGCTGGGGATCTTGGCCATAGATCTGCTGGCCCTGGCCGCGATCTACGCTAACCTGGGGATCATGTTCTGGCCCCTGGCCTTCGCTGCCTTCTTCGGCATCACCGGGGTACTCTACATGGTCGCACTGCTGCTCACCAGCCTGTTCATGGGCTACGAGGGTTCGATCACCAGCCTCCGCCAGCTCGCCCGCCCCGCCACCGTGGCGATCATCCCCACCCTGATCATCCTGATCGCGATGTCCTACCTGCGTTTCTGGCTAGAGACCCAGGGGCTGATCCTTTAAAAAATTAAACAAAAAGGAGGAGGGACAGGGATGGCAAACGCCATCCCTGTCCCTCCCCTGAAAGACAATCTGCGCGCGCCGCAGATGCGATCACACCGTCTTCGAAAACACCGTCCGCGCAGAGGTTTTCGCCAGGTGCGCGTCAAGCTCCATAGCTAGGTTGCGCACAAAGAAGCGGCCCAGGGGCGTCACCACCAGCCGGTCCGGCAGCAGTTCCACGAAGCCCTCCTCGGCGTATGCCTCCAGGCGCTCCAGGTCGTCGCCCAGCGCCTCGGCCAGGCCCACCCCAAACGCGGCCCGCGTCAGGTCGTAGGGCAGCTCCAGGTTACACATCAGGTGCAGGATCACCGTACGCCGCAGCAGGTCGTCGTCGCTCAGCTTATAGCCGCGCACCACCGGCAACTGGCCTGCGTCGATCATCTTCTGGTAGCGCCCCAGGTGTGACTCGTTCTGCACAAAGCGCCCGGCCAGATCGCCGATGCTGCTCATACCGAAGCCGACCATGTGCAGCGCCGGGCGGGTGGTGTAGCCCATAAAGTTGCGGTGCAGCCGGAGCTCGCGCGCCGCCACCGCCAGATCATCATCGCGCAGCGCGAAGTGGTCCATGCCTACCCAGTCGTAGCCCGCACTGGCCAGCGAGTTGATTGCCATCCTGAACAGACTAAACTTCGTGTAGGTGTCCGGCAGCGCCGAAACATCGATCAGCTTCTGCTTCGGCTTGACCCACGGCACGTGAGCGTAGCTGAAGTAGGCGATCCGGTCCGGGCGCAGGTCGCTGATCGCCGCCAGCGTCTCGCCGAAGGTCTCCATCGTCTGGAACGGCAGCCCGTAGACCAGATCCAGGTTCACGCCGGTGAAGCCCAGGTCGCGGCAAGTCCGGTAGAGCAACTCGGTTTGCGCAAAGGGCTGGATGCGCCCAATCGCCGCCTGCACCTTCGGGTTAATATCCTGCACGCCCATGCTGATCCGGTTGAAGCCCAGGGCGCGGATCTGCGCCATCTGCTCGACCGTGCCGATGCGCGGGTCGATCTCCAGCGAGATCTCGCCCGCCGGATCGATCACGAAGTGCTGCGACAGCAGCCCCACCAGGCGCGTCATCTGCGCCTCATTCAGAAAGTTCGGCGTGCCGCCGCCCCAGTGCATCTGCACGACCTGCCGCCGCTCGCCTAGCAGCGGGGCCACCATGGCCAACTCGCGCTCGACCCGATCCAGGTAGACATCCACGACCTGCGAGCGGCGCGTCACCGTCGCGTTACAGCCGCAGTAGGCGCAGTGCTCGGCGCAGAAGGGCAGGTGTACGTACACCGAGAGGGCGTCCGCAGGGCGTGCGGCCACATCGCCCAGGGCCTCGCGGTAATCCGCTTCGCCAAACGTCTCCGTCCAGGCCGGAACCGTCGGGTAGCTGGTGTAGCGTGGCCCCGGCTTATTGAAGCGCGCCAGCAGCTCCGGCGAGACAATAACCTCAGACATGACGGCTCCCATTCAACATAGTGTTGGTTGTTGGCGGCTTCGTCGCCAACAACCAACAAGATAAAGATCTTCAGATCCAAGCCCTCGCCGAAGGTTAGCAGCCAGGGCTGATGCAACGTCGCTGGGGCTGCGCCCCAGACCGCGCTTTTGGTTGGTTTTTGGTGGCTTCGCCGCCAAAAACCAACCAAAAAAGATCGTTCGGGGGTAGCGTTGCCACCCCCAAACCCCCGCCGGAGGCGACGTTGCAACCGCCCTGGGTTAGCAGCCCACCTGCTTGTTAGTATCGCGGGTGCCGAACTCCGCCTCGATGATCGGCTCTAGGGGCAGGTTCAAGTCGTTCTCGGCCTGGTGCTTGATCAACTCGGGGTCGTAGCGCTCGGGGATCGCGCCGCCGAAGGTGGTATCGGCCACCTGCTCGGGGTGATCTTCCTTCATCCGGGCAATCTCCTCGCGGGTGAACACGCGGCTCTCGTCGAAGCCCAGTTCAACCTCCATCTGGCCGCCCTTCATATGCACACGACCGATGTCGTAGAAGCGCTTCTCGAAGGTTGTCTTGGCGAAGGCGCGCAGACAGCCCATCATATAGCTGCGCTTCTCCTTGTCCTTGATGAAGGGGTACTCCAGGAACGCCTTGCGCATATAGAAGCGGGCGTAGTTGCGCAGCACGCACTTGAGGACGTCCTCGCGCTCCATCAGGTCGGGCTTCATGATCGGAGTGACGAAGTTGTACTTCGAGTAGTCGCGCACCTCAACCCGGTCGCCCAGATCCTCGAACAGCTCGGCGAAAGGCCAGGGGGTGTACATGTTCCAGTTGGCCATGTCCACCTTCCAGTCGAGCGCCAGCCGGTAGGTCTCCTCGATCAGCTCGGGGGTCTCGTTCTCCATACCCATGATGAACTGAGCCTCGGCGACCATGCCCGCGTCCTGGATAAGCCCGATGGCCTCTTTGTTCTGGGCAATCGTGGTCTGCTTGCGGAAGATCTCCAGGTTCATCTGGGCGGCGGCCTCGGTGCCCAGGGAGATGTGCATCAGGCCGGCCTTGCGCCACAGCGGCAGCAGCGCCTTGTCGCGCATAATGTCGGTGACGCGGGTGTTGATGCCCCAGAGTACCGGCAGCTTGCGCTTGGCCAACTCCTCGCAGAGCGCGGTGAACTTCTTGCGGTTGAGGGTCGGCTCCTCGTCGGCGAGGATGAAAAAGCCCACATTATAGTCGCGAACCAGGGTCTCGACCTCGTCCACAAACTTCAACGGGCTGCGCGCGCGGTAGCGCCGCCAGAACTTCCACTGCGAGCAGAAGCGGCAGGTGAAGGGACAGCCGCGAGCGAAGTTCGGCACGGCCACGCGCACGTTCATCGGCACGTAGATGTACTTATGCCACTCCAGCAGGCTCCAGTCCGGGGTAAGGTCGTCGAGGTTGGCAATCGGCTCGGCGGCGGGGGTGGCGATGACCTGCTCGTTCTCCAGGTAGGCGATGCCCTTGATCGTCGCCCGCTCTTTCATGTCAGAGCCAGCCTCGATGCTGCGCATCAGCTCGATGATGATCTCCTCAGCCTCGCCCCGGACGATATAGTCGATCCAGGGTGCCTCGCTGAAGACCTGCGTGTACATGAACGTCGGGTGGATGCCACCGAGGATCAGCTTGGCGTTGGGGCGCTCCTCGCGGGCGATCTTCAGGGTCACCTGGGCCTGGATGATCATGGGGGTGATCGCCGTGGCCATAATCACATCGGGCTTGTTGATCCGGATGATCTCGCGCAGCTTATCGTCATCGATATGGAAGGTCATCGCGTCGATAAAGCGCACATTCTCGAATCCGGCGTTCTTCAACGCGCCGCCGATGTAGGGAACCCAGCTCGGTGGCCAGTTCCCGGCAATCTCGGCGCCGCCCGCGTGGTAGTTCGGCTGGATCATCATGATCCGCATGCTGGTACTCCTTAGACGATGAATAATAGACTCAGACAAGATTCAGATCAGCTTTATCGTTTGACGTGGGGGCGAGGGATCGCGGGGGCAAGGACGCGCTGGTATCGCCACATCGCGGTACGCATCCCCACAGGATTATCACACGAAGCGCGCCCTTCTGAGACCTTGCCTTACATCACAATTTGATAGACGCAGGCGCTGCTGTTGCGGGCCTGGCAGGCCACCTCACGCAGGCTGATGCGCGGACTCACGACGCGGCGGAGCATCTGGGTGAAGGCGCCGCAGTAGTAGCGGCAGAGGACGGCGGCAATGCCTGTGGTATCCTGGCCCACCGGCCTGCCAATGCTCACTGAGGGTGTACGACCGAGGCTGAAGCTGAAGGCACCGCTGCCCGCAAAGGTCCAGGCGTGCTTGCTGATCGCCGGGAGGAACACGCGCAGGCTGATCGGGGCGGGGAGTAGGCCCAGCACCGTGCGAATAAGCGCCGGGATGCGGTTGGCCCGCACGTAATCGGCGGTGCGCTCGCCGGAACGGAGCAGGATCTCGCACGCACGCTCGACCCCCAGCCGCGCGGTGAGCAGTTCAACTAGTTCGTGAAACTGAACCTCGGGGATCATCTCGTGCGGCAGCTGGCTCAGGTAGCCCTCCGCCTCGCCGGCGAGCAGTGTGCGCAACTCTTCAGGCGCGTAGACCTCGCGCAAGGCCGCGATCGTCTGGATGATCGCGTTGGGGCCGATCCTGGCCGCAGACATGGTGGCCGATACCACAGCGTCCTCCCACCCTGAGCGACCGCGTCGCCTGGGGTCGATGACATAGGTGACATATATGTAGTTCAGATTGCTGACTACGCACACTATAATACCACGTGTCGCAGCTGTGGGAAAGCGAGAACATACCAGGAGTTAGCGTACCTTAACTAAATCCAGGAGTCCGCATTGTGCACGTTCGGGCGAACATCGCGGTTCCCTATTCCCTGTCCCCTAGATGTAATACATCACACCGCCGCTCTGCTGGCGCTTGCGCTGGCAGAGGTCGTCGAGCGTTGTCTCGACTAAAATCTGCTCGACCCGCCCGCGCAACTCCTCCCAGATCGCATCGATCAGGGCGTAGTCATCGGGCTGCGTGGGGATCAGATCTTCGCGGGATGGCTCGGTGGGGAGCAGGGGGCCTTCGAGTACGGTGAGGGCATCAAGCAGGGTGATCGCATCAGGACGACGGGCGAGCATATGGCCACCCTGCGGGCCGCGCAGGCTCTCGATCAGCCCCGCCCGGCGCATGGTGATCAGCAACTGGTTGAGATAGTTCACCGGGATGCCCTGGCGATTCGCGATCTCTTCGCTCTGCACCGGCCCTTCGCCGTAGCGCTGGGCAAGATCAAACAGCGCCCGCAGGCCGTAGTCACCTTTGCTTGAGATCCGCATCGCTGCTCCTCATGGTACTAAAGTCAATCGCTCAACAATTTCTCCCCATCCTAACATTTGCGAGGCGATGCGTCAATATTGCATCTCGGTGAGGGCCGTGCGGGTGGCTTCGCCGCCCTTCACCGCACGAAGAGCCGGTCAACCGCCTCGGCCAGTTGGCGCAGCGTCGTCACCTCGTGCATGGCCGCGCACATCGGCGCGTATTTGGAGATGTCGCTGCTGAGCGAGCCGGGGTCGTAGACGCCCCACTTCTCGCGTTCCTCGGTCGCGAACCAGATCAGCTTGCGAGCGCGACGGCGGATCTCGTCGAAGGCGGCCAGGTTCGGGTCGTTCTCGTTATTGCGCCCGTCGCCGAGTACGATCACCGTGGTGTGGCGGTCGATCAGGCCCAGGTGGTCGCGGGTGAACTCGCCCAGGCTGGTGCCCAGATCGGTGCTGTAGCTGCGGGTGGGGCGGATGTTCTGAAATACCTGGGCGATGGCCTGATCCGGGCGCGACTCGGCAAAGTAGATGCTCATGTCGTGCAGGTGGTCGATGAAGGCGAAGGAGCGCGTGCGACTGACCTGATCGTGCAGCGAATAGATCAGCAGCAGCATAAAGCTCATCACGTGCTGCGTGGAGACACTGCGGTCGCAGAGAACGAGCAGCTTGGGCTTGAGATGGCGGGTGCGGTGGCGCACATACACCGGCACGCCGCCGAAGCGCTGGTTGGTGCGGATGGTGGCTTTCGCATCGAGGGTGCCGGTTTTGCCGCGACGCTGGCGCAGGGCCATGCGCGCGCGCAGGCGGGCGGCCAGGCGGTTGACCACGGCGCGCATGGCATGGGCATCGGCCTCGTCCAGATTCTCCAGGGGCTGGTCGAGCAGCTCGGACTCGCTGCGGCGGCGGGGCGGGGTGGTGCCCTGGCCCTGGGCCAGATCGGCCATCTGCCGAGAAACCTGCTGGCCAATCTGGTCGGCGATGACCTGCTGGTTCGCCTGGGCGGCCTGCGTGATCGCGGCGATGGCCGCGTCGCTCATGCCAGCCTCGCGCAGCTTCGCGATCAGCTCGCGCATGAACTGGCCGAGCTTGCTGAATTGTAGCTCGCGCATGGCTTGGCGGGCCATCCACTGCTGGTAGCGCTGGCCGGTCATGTGCGGCGGGCTGATCTGGCCCAGCATCGCGCGGATCTGCTGGTTCGTTATGGGCTGGCCGGTGATCATCGCGCGGAAGAGTTCGGCGAGCTGCGCGGGGGTCATGGCCTCCAGCATGGTCGCCAGCATCTGCGCAAGCTGGCGCTGCTCCTGCTCAGAGAGTTGGCCACCGCCGGCCGGCTGCATGGGCGGCGGGGCATCGCTGCTGAAGTAGAGCGGGAACAGCTCCTGAAACGTCTGCGAGTCGCCCTGATCTTTGATCAGGGTGGCCTGCAGCGCCATGCGGAAGAAATCCTTATCGGCGATGCCAGCCTGCTCGACGGCGCGCATGGCGTCAGCGCTCTCGGCGAGGCTGACGCGCACTCCGGCGGCGCGCAGGCCGGCGATGAACTCGGTGATGCGACGATCCATGCGTGTCTGTCTCCCGTTGGGGCGCGGATTGACCTCGTTGGGGCGCGGATTGACCTCGTTGGGGCGCAGCAGCGGGCAGTCCTGCGGCAGCGCACTGCCGCAGGACTGCCCGCTGCTGCGCCCTTACCCGCCGCCCTGGAGGGTGCGCTTGGCCCGCTGTAGGTCGCTTTCATACTTGAGCAGGACGCTGAGGGTGGTGTCGAGGGTGGCCTTGTCGAGTTGCTTGGCGTTCAGCTCCAGCAGCGCCTTGGCCCAGTCCAGGGTCTCGCTGACGCTGGGGTGCTTCTTCAGATCCATGCCGCGCAGGCGCTGCACCAGCTCGACGGCCTGGCGGGCCAGCTTAGGAGCCAGGTCAGGTACCTTCAGCTTCACCACGCGCAACTCGGCCTCCAGGTCGGGGTAGCCGATATAGATATAGAGACAGCGGCGCTTGAGCGCCTCGCTCAGCTCGCGGGTATTGTTCGAGGTGAGCAACACGGTGGGGATGTGCTTGGCCTTGATCGTGCCCAACTCGGGGATGCTGACCTGGAAGTCGCTCAGGATCTCCAGCAGAAATGCCTCAAACTCGGCGTCGGCGCGGTCGATCTCGTCGATCAGCAGCACCACCGGCTTCTCGCTCATCAGAGCCTTGAGCAGCGGGCGGGGCAGCAGGAAGCGTGCGGAGAAGAAGACCTCCTCCTCGCCGGCGAGACGGTCGGCGGCCTCGCGCAGGCTGGTCGCGTCGCCGAGGACGTGGCCGAGCTTATCGCGCAGGAGTTGGGTGTAAAGCAATTGCTTGGCGTACTCCCACTCGTAGAGCGCCTTGGTTTCGTCCAGGCCCTCGTAGCACTGCAAGCGGATGAGTTCGCGGCCATTGGCGGAGGCCCACGCCTTCGCCAGTTCCGTCTTGCCCACGCCAGCGGGACCCTCGGTGAGCAGCGGCTTGCCCAGTCGGTCGGCCAGGAACATCGAGGTGCAGATCTCGTCAGAGGCGATATAGTGCTGGGTATTCAACAACTGACGCACATCGCTGATCGAGCGGATCATGGTCACGCTACCTTTCTGTGCGAGCTCCATATGCCAGTATGCGGGACGCTGCGCCGGAGGTGTCTGGAATATTTTTGTGGGGGATGCCATTGAGTATAGCACGCAGTCGCGTGGCGTGCCGGGGATGGTATCGTTTGCGTTCATAAGAACCATTTAGTTTTGTTGCGTTTCATTGCGTTTTGTTTCGTTCGCTGACGTTGCGAAATCCATACAAGTGTGATATGATGAACCCATCACGGCATCGCTGTGGTGTTGTACCTGCACAAATCATTGGCGGTTCTGCCACGCAATCGGGTGGCAGGTAAAATGATGACCGTCGCAGTTCTATCGGTCGTGCGTAGTCGTCAAGACTCGTTGACCC
>CAISPW010000389.1 GCA_903887465.1 uncultured Oscillochloris sp.
AAAAAAAGCGGGTGCCGGGAGAGCGTCGCTCTCCCGGCACCCGCTTTTTTTATTTGCCTATTGCGCCCAGAGCGGCCAGCGATCCTGGGCCGCGTTGTTCGTGATCTGGGTCACGTTGTTCCCACTCAGATCCATCGTGTAGATTTCGAAGTCGCCGTCGCGGTCGCTGGCGAAGGCCAGCTTTGTGCCATCGGCCGACCAGGTTGGCGAGTCGTCAGTGGTGCCGCTCACCGTCAGCCGCCGCTCGCCCCCGCCGTTGTCCGTGTTGATCGTGTAGATCTCGTAGTTGCCCTCACGGTTGCTGGCAAAGGCCATCGTCTTGCCGTCAGGCGACACACGGGCGAAGCGGTCGTCGCTCTTGTTATTAGTCAGGTTGACCACGTTCACCAGGTGCGCGTCCGTACTCCAGCCCGCGTCGTTGTTATAGGCGATGTCGGCGCGATAGACGTCGTAGTTGCCCGTGCAGTTGCTCACCCAGTAGATCCGCCGACCGTTGGGCGACCAGGTCGGCGACTCGTTCGCGCAGCCCTCGCCGGTGATCTGGATAGGGTTATTGCCGCTCGCGTTGGTAATGAACAGCTCCTGCGCGCCCATCCGGTCGCTCACGAAGATGAACTTGGTCCCGTCCGGCGAGTAACTGGCGTTCGCGTCGCTGCCGGTGCCATTCGGGAAGTTGCCTGGGTAGGGCGCATTGGGTGGCATCGGCGTGCCGTCCCCGTAGCTCAGCCGACGCACATACGCGCCGGGGCTGGTCTCACCGTTCGCAATCGCCACCGAGTCAAGCTCATAAATCTGGCGGAACTTCGTGTTGCTGCGCCGTGAGTCGACCAGCAGCGCGAGTTGGTTGGGGTCCCAGCTGCGCCGCCACGAGAAGGCGACCGTCTCCTGGGTATTGCTGGTGATCCGGCGACCGCCCCCGCTAGAGTTGGCGGCGTACATCTCCCAATACTTGCCGCCGGTGTCGATGTCCGAGGCGTAGAGCAGCGGCAGCTGCGGCTCAGTCGAGGCCCAGGGCGTGCCCAGCTGCGCGTAGCGCCACTGGAAGTAGTGCTGGCCGACGTTGCCCATCTCCACCTTGTAGCCCTCGGGGTTCGTGGGCACATAGGTCAGCACGCGCCGCTCGAAGAGCTGCACCAGCACATCCTTCTCCTCGCCGCCAACCTGCGCCCGCGTCCAGTAGGCGTCGGTGATCGGCAGGCCCAGCGCGAAGAGCCAGTCCACCACTGGGCCACTCTCCACCCGGCCGGTGTCGATCTTGCCCTGCAGGTTCATAAAGTCCCAGAAGACCTGCGGGATGTTGTGGCCGGTGACGCTGTTGTACTGGATGATCTTCGTCTCAGGCAGAGCCAGATCGTCGCGCTGGCCGAGGTTGCCGCCACGGTCGAGGGTGGTGGCGATCTTCTCGCCGAGGCGCTGCGGGTCGCGGTAGCCGTTATCGATGGTGGCCACATTGATAAACGCATTGTAGCCGGGCGAGCTGCCGTTGGCGTTACGCGGGTTGCCCGCCACCGGCACATCGGCAGGCGATCGGTAATCGACATCGTAGGGGTCGTTGCCGAGCTGCATGCGCCCGCTCACCAGTTCCTTCACCAGCAAACCGTTGGTGACGCCCTGACTGGTGCCGGAGCGGTCAGCCGGGTTGTTGATCTCCATGCGCGCCTTGTCGAAGTACTGCACGGTGCGCAGGCCGTTCTCGCCCTGGCGATAGAACTCGGCGTAGTCATACCAGGGGCTTGGCCCCCAGTACCAACTGCGCCCGCCGCGCACCGTCGTGCTGTCGGTGCGCGTCCACACATTGCTAAACCGCGAGTCCGCGAACTGATTGCGCGCACCGTCGAAGGGGGCCGCACCGGCGGGGAGCGCCGTCAGGGCCAGCGTGCCGAGCATGATTGCGGCGATAACTGCGCTGCCGCGCCGTCGAAATGTTCCGAGCATCATAGACGCCTCCTCTGCGGGATTGGGCGCACCGCCCGGCATTGGGCAGCACGCGCTAGGGGTTTAGACGATCTGCATAGGCCGCGAGTTCCGATTGGTTCTCGCTGTGGGGAGCAGCTGTCTTGCCACCACTATAGCGCACTGAGACGCAGAAGGGAATGATCGCCGAATCGCATTCGGCTCGCGGGGATCTGAAGGAGGGATGAGGCGGGTATCAGACTACGACGGCGGGGCGTAGGAGCGCAGCGTGATGCGCCTCTACCCTTTCCCCACAATCTTTTTCACCAGCGCCCGCTCATCCGCCCCCACCCCGCCCAGCAGCCAGAGGGCTAGGGCGTAGACCGGCGGGGCGGCCAGGATGGCTGCGGCGCTGCCCAGGGGCGCGCCCAGCGGCCAGCGCAGGGCCAGCATCACGGAACCCATCACCAGGGCGGCCAGCAGCGGGCGCCAGGCGAGACCGGCTACGCCAGGGGCGAGTCCCTCACTCACCAGCAGCGGGCGGAAGACCATGTAAAGGACAAATTCGGAGAGGATCGTGATCGCCGCCGCCGCGTACAGACCCCACTCGGGCCTGCCGAGCAGCAGGGTCGCCGCCGGGATGGCCAGCAGGTTCGCCGCCAAGTTGCAGGCCGCGCCGATCAGAAAGGCCCGCGTAATCGCCGCCTGACGGCTGACCGCGATCAACACGTACTGGAGCAACCCGTTGGCGAAGGAGAGCGGCAGGAACCAGGCCAAGATCGCCAGCACCGTTACCGAGGGCAGGTAGGCGGCGAAGTTACGCCGGGCGAAGACCCAGACCAAGTCGCTCGATAGGACGCACATGCCCATCGCCAGCGGGAAGGCGATCAGCAACAGCAGTTGGAGCGTGCGGCGCTGGGCGTCGGCCATGGCCGCCCGATCCCCGGCAGCGCGGCGGGCCAGCAGCGGGAAGACGGCGAAGGTGACGGCGGGCGGCAATACCAGGGCGATGTTGAGCAGTTGGTAGGGCAGGGCGTACTGCTGCACCAGCGTGTCGGCCCGCGCCCCGCCAAACCCACGCACGATGAACATGTCGAAGCGGAAGAAGACCGCGCTGAGCAGGTTGTTCAGCATCAGCGGGAACGCCTGCGGCACCAGGGCGGTGATTGCCGCGCGATCCCAGGCCAGGGAAGGCCGGAAGAACGTCCGCGTCTGGAGCAGAAAGAAGATCCCGGCGGTAAGGCTGCTCACGCCCACCGCCGACCAGGCCAGGCCAAGGACGCCCCAGCCCAGCAGCAGCACGCTGATCCGGGCCAGGAAGCTGATTGCCGCCGTGATCACCTCGATCAGCGCGGGCACTTCCATCCGCTCGGCGGCGTTGTAGAGCGCCGTCACCGCGCCCGCGTAGGCGCTGGGGATGAGCGTGAGGATGAGTACCCAGATCGCCTGCTGGCCCCCGGCGCTCAGTGGCTCGCCCAGGCCCAGGCCGCCGATCAGGGCGTAGGCTCCGATCACCAGCAGGGCGACCGGCACCGCCCCGGCAAGTACCAGCAGCAGGCGCAGGCTCAGGGTGGCCCCGAAGAGTCGCGGCGCGGCGTCGGGGTCGCGGGCCACCTCGCGGGTGAGCAGCACGCCCAGGCCAAACTCGCTGAAGGTGCCGAGGTATTGGGCCACCAGCAGGGCCGCCAGGCTGTAGGTGCCTACTTCTGCTGGAGCCAGCGAGCCAACCAGCACAAACAGCACCACCGTGTCGAGCCCGCGCACCAGCAGGCGCAGCCCGAAGGTGACGGCGCTGTTTTTGAAGATCCGCCGCGCGGCGTTCCCCGGATCATCCTGGTAGAAGCGTCGCCAGAGTAGCGCGCCAGCGCCAGCGGCCACCAGCACCGCGATCAGAATGGCGACAATGATCGAGATTTGCATATTTAAGGAGGAGATCGGGAAGGCATTGCCCCGCCCCAAAAGACACGCTTATCCTCACCACATGCGTAGGGGCGGCTCGCGAGCCGCCCCTACTGCGCAGATTCAATCCAGGCATTCCGCCCGTCGCTTATCAACTCGACAGTACCGTCATTTGCCTCGTGGTAGAGGCGCGGGCTGCGCCTGCGGCGATCGGCGTAGCTCAGCAGGGCCGGGGCGGCAGCCACGTAGGCGCTGGTAAAGATGATCGCCTGCGGGCGCAGGTCGGCCAGCAGGGGCGTATCGAGTTCGCGCTGCCAGGGGTAGGCCAGGGCAGCCAGCGGTTCGCCCGCCGCATGGTCGGCCGCCGCATCCCCGAGCGCCCCGCCGCCATGGATGATCGCCCGCGTCGCCCCGTACGTAATCAGCAGCACCGCGCCACCCTCGTCGCCCGGCGCAACCGCCAGCGCCCGCAGGCTCGCCCCGCCGCCCAGGTCGAGTCGCACGCCGGGCCGCATGGTTCGCGGCTGCGCCCCCAGCAGGCCGACCAGCCGACGCCACTCACCGGCGCTGCCGCCGGTTGCCAGCCCCGGCGGCGCGAGGGCTGCGTCGGGCCGGTAACGGGCCAGGGCCGCCACCTGCCCCGGCATATGCGCGCCGTCGGCCGAGGTCAGCACCACCGCCACCAAGTCGCGCCGCCAGAAGGGCATAATCCGGCCCAAGAGCGTCGTCAGCAGCGCCGGGTCGCCCCCGCCGTCGATCAGGGCAAAGCGGCCCGACGGTGCCTGCACCAAGATCGCGTCGCCGGGCGTGTCTAAAAAATAGATGTGCATGCGCCCGTCAGACCGCTGCACCCAGGCCACGCCGACCAGAACCACCGCCATCGCCAGCAACCAACCCGCCGCCCGCAGGGCCGTAGATCGCCGATCACTCGATGCAGATTCCATTGAGATGCCTCTCCCCCCGGCGATAAAAAAGGGTAGCGCAGGCATCCGGCCTGCGGTCAGCCTGCGCGGGCAAAATGCCCGCGCTACCCTTTTTCTCGCATCAGAACATGTACCGTAAGGGAAGAGTCAGAGGATGCGCAATCAAGAATCTGCGATCAAAAATCACCCTGCCAGGGCGACGACCTCGATCTCGATGCGGGCATCCCTCGGCAGGCGGGCCACCTGCACCGTCGAGCGGGCCGGCGGGTCGGCGCTGAAGAACTCGGCGTAGGCCGCATTCATCGTGGCGAAGTCGCCCATATCGGCAAGGAAGACCGTCGCCTTCACGATCTTATCGAGGGAACTGCCTGCGGCAGCGAGGACCGCAGAGATATTGGCGAAGATCTGGCGGGTCATGGCACCGATGTCGCCGTCGACGATCTGGCCGCTGGCCGGGTCAACCGGGAGCTGGCCGGAGAGGAAGATCAGGTCGCCCGCGCGGACGGCCTGCGAGTAGGGGCCGATGGCTGCGGGCGCGTCATGGGCGCGGATCACCGTTCGCTGCATACGATTTTCCTTATGGCATCGCGTCTGGGCCGGGCCATTATAGCACCCTATTTCGCCAGGGCTGAGGTGAACATAGCCGATAGCCGATAGCCGATAGCCGATAGCCGGACACCATGTTCATCGGGTGTTGTGTGCCCCGCGCATGGACATCTGGTGCAACGTCGTTTCCGGCCCAGGGCTGTGGAGCGCAGCCCCAGACCTAGCTTTTTGTTGATTTTTGGCGGCTTCGTCGCCAAAAATCAACAAAAAAAGATCTTTTGGGGCTGGCTCTGCCAGAAAGCCGCAAACTGAGATCCTGGTCATTCCTCCCAAAATTGGCGCACCCAGCCGCGTGCGGCGAGGTTCTCGCGCAGTTCAAGCATGGCGGTGTAGGTAGGCAGGATGAAGAGTGTCGAGCCAGCGGGTAGTGTGGCGAGGGCCGCGTCAACGGCGGCGGGCAGGGCAGGGAGAACGTGGATGCGGTTTTCGGGCAACCCCGCGTACTTTAGGCGCACGGCCATGTCATCGGCGCGGGTTCCGCTTACGGTGACGCTGGCGACATCGGCGAGAGCCTCGAATTCGGCGTCCCAGAGCCAGGAAACGTCTGTCCCGTCGGCGAGGCGGTCGTTAATCGCAATCAGCAGGTGGATCGCCTGCGGGGCGGTGCCATCGCCAACGAGCATGCGTACGGTTTCGGTCGCGCCGACGGGGTTTTTGATCAGGGCGATCAGCATGGAAGAACCGCCGGGGCCAGCGCTGACTCGCTCAATCCGACCGAAGGCGGCGCTGAAGCGCTCCAGGGCGCTGCGGATGGTGTGCGGAGCCACCGCTAGGCTGAGGGCGGCGGCGCTGGCTGCCAGGGCGTTCAATGCGTTGTAGAGGCCCGGTAGCGGTAGGTCAATCTCCATTGCGCCACCGGGGTAGGTCAGGTAAAGTCGGCTGCCGACAGTACCCTGGAGATCAAGACGAACCAGACGGATGTCGGGTGCGGGGCGGGAATGACCACAGGCCGGACAATGATAATGGCCGATGTGGGCATAAAAGGCCAAGCTGAAGATATAGCGTGTCCCGCAGCGCCGACAAAACTGCGAGTCCGCGATATGCGCGCCCGCCCCGGCAGCGTGGCGAGCGTCATCCAGCCCGTAGTAGACCACCCGCGCTGCCAGATCGCGCCCCAGGTCGGCGACCGCCGGGTCGTCGGCATTCAGCACCAGGGTCGCCTC
>CAISPW010000390.1 GCA_903887465.1 uncultured Oscillochloris sp.
CAGCGCCAGTCTTTACGACTGGCGCTGCTGCGCCCCTGCGCCCAACCCACACACCTATGACACACCAACGTATACCCATCCTCGACCCGCTCTCCCACGCCCTGATCCCGACCGTGAACGGGATCACCCGCAACCTGCTGCTGCGCACCGGGGTCACCGAAGAGGACCACACCCTGCGGGGCATCCCCGTCCACCTCTACCGGCTCGCGGGGGCCAGCGGCAGCGACCCAGAGTTGCCAATTGTACTCATCCACGGCATTGCCGACAGCGCCCTCACCTGGGCCTTTGTGCTCCACGGCCTCGCCAAGATCGGCCCGGTCTACGCCATCGACCTGTCCGGCTTCGGGTTGAGCGGCTACCCGCAGGGCCGCCGCTACGCCAGCATCGGCGAACACGTGGACGTGGTGCGCGCCCTGATCACGCAGGTGATCGGTCGCCCGGCCCTGCTGATCGGCAACTCTCTCGGCGGCTGGATCGCCGCCCGCCTAGCCAGCGAGTCCCCCGCCAACGTCAGCGGCATTATCATGATTGATCCCGGCGGTGCCGGTCTGGCCGGACGCACCTCGTGGGAACCCTTCGTCAAGACCGTCGCCGTGCCCGACCTGCGCACCGTCCGGCTGATCTTCCGCCAGATGTTCGGCATCACGCCCCTGCGTCTCGCCCTCTACCTCGGCCAGCGTGGCTTCCAGACACTCTTCCGGCGCGACCCGGTAACCCACTTCGTCGCCGCCGCCTGCGAGGATGACTTTCTCAGCCCCGAGGATCTGGGCGGCATCCGCGTACCCTCCGCCCTGATCTGGGGCCAGGCCGACCACTTCCTCCCCGCCGGCTCCTTCGAGTTCTTCCGCGACAACCTGCCCGCGCCAGCCCTGCTGAGCCTACCCGGCTGCGGCCACCTGCCCCAGCGCGAGCGCCCCCGCCAGGTGCTGCGGTTTGTAAAAAGGTTTGTCGCCGAACGGCTCTAGCCGCATGCGAAGAAGGGAGAGTGGGTCCGCGACGCTACACGCCATCCGCCCACTCCAGGTAACGATCCAGGGGGCCGTTGTAGTAGACGTGGACAACCTGGGTGAAGGTAATGCGGGCGACCGCATCCCAGACCTCGTTATCGTCTTCGCTGTGGGCCACAAGCACGCCCCGCTCGGGGTCGTACTCATCCTCGCCGGGCGGGATGACGAAGGCCAGCCATTGGCCAGGGTAACACCGCTCGGCCTCGGCAATCAGCGCGACCGGCCCGCGCTCGGCTATGCGGGAGTAGGGACAGCCGCAGCCGCCGCCGCAGTCCGGCCCGCAGCGAGAGCGGCCGTCAGCGCCGGTGAGGGGTATCAGGGTGGACATATAGCAGTCCTAAACATAAAGAGAGGGTTGTCGGGAGCGTTCCACTTTCCCGACAACCCTCTCTTCCTATTCCTAGCAGATCACCTCGGTGCCGCCCATGTAGGGCCGCAGCACCTCGGGCACCACGATGCTGCCGTCGGCCTGCTGGTAGTTCTCGATCACCGCGATCATCACGCGCGGCAGGGCCAGGCCCGAGCCGTTCAGCGTGTGCAGGAACTCGGGCTTGGCCCCAGGCTCGGGCCGGTAGCGCAGATTGGCCCGCCGCGACTGGTACGACTCAAAGTTCGAGCAGGAGCTGACCTCCAGCCACTCCTGCACGCCGGGCGCCCACAGCTCCAGGTCGTACTTCATCGTCGCCGTGCCCAGGTCGGCAGTGCAGAGCCGCAGCAGCCGGTAGGGCACCCCCAGCGCCCGGCAGATATCCTCGGCGTTGTCGATCAGCGTGGTCAGCTCGGCGTAGCTGGTCTCGGGCGTGACGAACTTAACCATCTCGACCTTGTCGAACTGGTAGACGCGCTTGATCCCGCGCACATCGCGACCGGCGCTCATCTGCTCGTTGCGCCAGCAGGGCGTGTAGGCCACGTGGTAGATCGGCAACTGGCTGGCCTCCAGGATCTCATCGCGGTAGAGGTTCGTCACCGGCACCTCGGCGGTCGGGATGAGCGTGAGGTCGGCACCCTCGATCTTAAAGAGGTTCTCGCCGAAGCGCGGCAGGTTGCCGGTGCCGACCAGCACCTCCGCCTTGACCAGGTAGGGCGGGGCGATCTCGCGGTAGCCGTGCTGGAGCGTGTGGACATCGAGCATCCAGGAGATCAGCGCGCGCTGGAGGCGGGCGCCCGCGCCCTTGAGCACGAAGAACCGGCTGCCGCTGAGCTTCACGCCGCGCTCAAAGTCGATGATGTCCAGCGCCTCGCCCAGTTCCCAATGCGGCTTAGGCGTAAACGTAAACTCGCGCAACTGGCCCTCGCTGCGGACGACGACGTTGTCGTGCTCGGTGGTACCGTCGGGCACATCGGGGTGGGGCAGGTTCGGCAGCCAGAGCAGCATCAGGTTGAACTCGGCCTCGGCCTCGTCGGCATGCCTGTCCAGTTCGGTGATCCGGTCGCCCAGTTCACGCATGGCGGCGATCTTCGCCTCGCGCTCGACCGGATCCCTCAGCTTGCTAATCTCCTTCGAGACCGTATTGCGCTCGGCCTTGAACGCCTCCACCGTTTTGATCAGCGCCCGGCGGTGTTCGTCCACGGCCAGCAGCGCGTCCACCTGGGCCGGGTCGTCCCCGCGTCGGCGCAGGCCCGCTCGCACCACCTCGGGGTACTCACGGATCAGCTTGATATCGAGCATCTCGCGCTCCTCGCTTTCGATAAGAATGAAGATCCTTCAGGGAGGGTGTTACCTTCCCTGGCCCTCTCTGAGATCCTGCATCATGCGGATCACATCGCCAAACGCTGGTACGTCCTCGCCGCCGCCGCTGTTCAGCGATGCAAACAAGCGTGTCAGTTGCTCGCGCTGCTGCGGGTTGGCAATCCGACTGGGCACCAGGTAGACCGCCTCGCCGTCGCGGATAAAGTAAAGCGCGTAGGGGCTACCGCCGCGCTCCAGCGCCTTCGCCACCGCCTGGCGCAGCAGCGGGTGAGTGATCGGGATCAGGCCGTCGTTCGGCGTAACATCCAGCGTATCGGGCAGTGGCGGCACAGCGGACAGCGGCGATACGACGGGCGATGTTGGACGAGCGGACAGCGGCTGAGACGGCGGCAGGCCGCTGATCCGCCCTGGGAAGTCGCCCCATGCCCGGTTCAACATCACCAGCACGATCACGGCCAGCAGCAAGCCGACCGCCACAATACCCGTGATGAGCATCCAGTCCATCGGCAACCTCCTGCGATTTTTGATTGCAGATTGCAGATTGCAGATTGCAGATTGAGGTGCGTTCTGCAATCAAAAATCAAAAATCAGATCAAGCTATAGCTCCAACTCACCGGCCGCCCGTCCTGGTAGGGCATCACCCCGTGGAACTGGCGCGGGTCGGCGCTGAAGACCAGCGGCAGGAAGTGGTGGTCGCCCGGCCAGAGCGGTACGTCGAGCATGTGCGCGACGGGCACCCATTCCAGGTCGCCCTCGTGGTTGCGGGCGGGCGGGTCGCCGGAGAAGGCCGTGATCAGAAACAGAAAACCGAGCCAGTCCTCGCCGGCCTTGCCGAAACCCGGCCAGCTAACCGTGCCGCGCAGAGTGAGGGCGGTGGCCTCGATATCGGCCTCCTCGCGCAGCTCGCGGCGCATCCCGCTGACCACATCCTCGGCGGGTTCGACCTTACCGCCTAAGCCATTATACTTGCCAAGGTGCGGGTCGCCGGGGCGGGCGTTGCGGTGAATCATCAGCACCGCGCGCCCATCGGGCGAAAGGACGTAGCCCAAGGTGGCGATAATCGGCGTGTAGGGCATCGCGATCTCCTACCAAGACTCGGATAGGCCGACGAGGTCACGGTGAAACTCGGCGATGCGGCGTAGGGAACCAGCCTCGGTGGTGGCGGGGAGATCCTGCGGCAGGAAGAAGTGCGCGTCCACGATCTCCAGATCGCCCACAGGCGGGCGGGTATCCTCCGTTGCCGCACAAACAAAGACGGCGATGTAATTGTTAAGCCCCTGATCGCACTGGCAGTACATGCCGAGCAGATGTTCAACCTGCGCGGCGCAGCCGCCCTCCTCACGCACCTCGCGCAGGGCCGCTGCTGCCAGATTCTCGCCACGACTCACACCGCCGCCGGGGAGGCTCCAGGGTGTCGCACCGCTGCGGTGACGCACCATCAGGAGCCGATCATTGCGAGTGACCACCGCCCGCACGCCGAGTGTAGTCGGGTTGATCATATGTCGCAGCCGGTCGCGCAGCGTAACAATCGTGTGATAGGCGAGCGTCAGCCCGCCCTCGCGCAGCCCGTGGGCAACATCGTTCATCAAAGCCCGTCATGTTTCACGTCACGGGCATGTGTCACTCTGTTTCGCCCGCGCTTCTTAGACATATAGAGCGCCTGATCTGCCGAATCGATGAGGCTCGCCGACGTGTGCATCTCCTGCGATAGCGTGGATGCGCCGACACTGATCGTGATCGCCGTATTCGGCCACGATTCAGCCTCTACTTTCCTGCGGAATTTCTCAGCCACACCTATAGCATCAATCTGGTTTGCACTGAGCAAGATAATTGCAAACTCCTCACCGCCGTAGCGGGCCACAATATCAACATCCCGTGAATTTTGCTGCAAGATTCTGGCCAACATCTGCAAATACAGATCGCCCGTCGGGTGTCCAAAGGTATCGTTAATATGTTTGAAGTGATCCACATCAAGGATGAGAACCGAGAGCGGGGATGAAATCCGTATGGCGAGCGCCATCTGGAAATCAAGCTGTTCTTGAAATGCGCGCCGGTTCTTCAACCCGGTTAGTGAATCCAGGGTGGCGAGGGCTTCGAGTCGGGCGTTTGCCTCCACAAGTTCGGCCTGCTTAAGCTCCAAAGCTGCCCGCGCTTCGACCAGCGCGGCATTGGCCTGAATCTGGAGACGAGTTGCCTCGTCAGCGGCCTTTTTGGCGCGCAGAATCTGATCTTCGTACTGTGTCCGCAGGTGCATCGGCATGAAGACCCAATCGTGAACGATCTTCTCCCTACGCTCGTGTCGCACCGCGTTGACCAGTACCGGCAGAGTGCCTCCACGCTGCAACTGGAGTGAGAGAACGGCCTCTTCCACCTTGCCCTGCATCACCAAGAGCGGGACAAGATGCGTGTGATACAGGAGGCGACCAATCATGGGCAGGAGAGCCTCAATATGCCGTCCCTGCAAGCTGGTCGGCTCGTGACCAATCATCTCGCGCAACGTGATGTTAGCGACCAGGATGATTCCGGAGTCCGTTGTCGAAAGGAACCCGCAGGGAGCCGTATCAAGCAAATTATCCAAGCCTCTCCATATGCTTACGCGCTACGAACAGCGGGCAGGTACGCTTTTATCATCTGAATTGTCTCATCGGGAGAACTCAGATGGGGAAAATGTCCTGTGGCTTGCATCCACATCAGCGTACTATGTGTCAGTTGGTGGTGGAGATATTCCGCCACGTGGAGCGGCACAAACGCATCCTCAGATGGCTGCAAAATCAGCGACGGTGTACGTATCTTTGACAGATCATCCCGGAAATCAGAATAGAACGTGGCCGCCGCAAACTGACACATAATAGCGTGGTTCGTCGAGGTGAAGCTCGTCTCAAGCTCGTATGCCAGCTCAGGTCGATCTGCGTTTTTCATGGCGACAGGAGCAAGATAGCCTGCCCAACCGATATAGTTTTTCTCCATCATATCGAGCAACCCATCAATATCTGCCCGCTCAAAACCGCCAATATAATCCGGCGGATCATTCAGGTAGCTTGGCGATGCGCCAATAAAGACGAGTCGGCTAAAAATACCGGGTTCCTGGATGGATGCCAGGATGCCGATCATGCTGCTCACGGAATGCCCGACGAAGATAACATCGGTCAGCTCCAGCGCCGCGCAGATATCAATCACATCCTGGGCGTAGCCAGTCAGGCTGCTGTAGCGTTCCGAGTCATATTCCTGGCGATCAGACATCCCGGAGCCCACATGGTCAAAGAGGACGATCTTATACTCGTCCTCAAATGCCGGTGCCACAAAACGCCAGAAGCGCTGGTCACAGCCAAAACCGTGTGCGAACACCATGGGCTGCGTACCCTTGCCGAAGACTTTGATGTTATTCCGACGAAGAATGTTTTGGGTCATTGTCATCCTCCTCACCCTGTATGGTGCGCAGAGTATAGCATGCCTTGGCGATATCCCTCGAAAGCGGCCCACCAGGGCTGGATGCACCTGAACCATGCCTAA
>CAISPW010000391.1 GCA_903887465.1 uncultured Oscillochloris sp.
CGGCGCTTGCCAGCGAGGATGGCAAGCGCCGCCACCTATCCTTTGTCGTTTTGGCGGAGCTTAGTGTATAATCGCGATGCTGCAAAAATGCCGTGCCGCGCAGGCGGCATGCACAGATGCGTGTCCGCCCGTTCACGGGCCGGGCCGGGCGCGCGCGGGGCCACTGATTGCCGCCTGGGCTTTACGGGCTTTTTCCGTAACCTATGACAACAACACCTGAGTCTTCCGACGACCTGCTGCGCCAGGGTATCGCCGCCCTACGGATGGGCGACCGCACGCTCGCTATGAGCCTGCTGGCCCGCGCGGTGCGCGGCGACCCGCAGAGCGAGCAGGCATGGCTCTATCTGGCCGGTGCCGTGACTGACCCCGCGCAGCGGCGCACTTGCCTTGAGCGCGTGCTGCTGCTGAACCCGCAGAGCGAGACGGCCCGGCACGGCCTGCTCAGCTTGCCGCCCGCCCCCGCCCCCGCCCCTGCCCCTGCCCCTGCCCCCGCCCGCCCGACGCTACCGTCGCCCCCGCCAGAGCCTCCCGCCCCCGCGCCTCCCCTCGCGCCGGAGCCGGCCACCTCAACCACGATGCGGCTCCCGCCAGTTATGCCCACCCTAGAGGGCCAGTCGCCCCGCGTGGCGACGCATGGCCTCACCGACCGGCTCGTCTGGGCGCTCGTTCTCACCCTCGGCCTGATGCTGATGCTTGGTGCCGCCGCTTACGCGCTGATCTTGCTGCGCGGGTAGCATCACCTGCCGGAGGGATGTGGGCGCGCAGCCCCAGAGACTCTGACGTAGCCCTGTCCTATCGCCCACACCCCTTGACCGAATCCTACGCCCGCACGTATAATGCGCCCGTCTTGGGCATAAGGCTTTCTGATGCGCTGCGTCTGAAACCTGATGCCTAACCCCTGAAACCTATCGAAAGCCCGCATCTACCAGTAGCGAGCCCAGAGGAGAGAGAGAATGGCGAAGCGAATCATGCTTGTCCTGGCCCTCGTCTCAACTATCGCCACCCTGGCGGTATGGCCCCAGGCGACCGTAGCCCAGTCGGGTGCGGCCGACACCTACCCGCCCTACCAGGCGCGCTACTTCGGCGAGACGGGTCACGCGGCGGTGAACTGGTTCCTGGAGTTTTGGAAGAATACCCCGAACGCCCTGTTCGTACTCGGCTACCCGATCTCGCAGCCCATTGTCGAGGAGAGTTTCACGAACCCCGGTCAGTACTACCGGGTACAGTACTTCGAGCGCGCCGTCCTGGAGGAACACCCGGAGAATTTTGGCCAGCAGGACAATAAGTACTACGTGCTCGGGCGCCTGATGGGCAGCCGCCTGGCCCAGGGCCGCAGCGAGTCGGCCTTTCAGAAGGTGGGCGACCCCGGCGACGGCACCTACGATGTGTCCACCGGCCATACCTTGCGCAACGGCCCGGCACCCTTCCGCGACTACTGGCTGAACAACGGTGGCCTGAATGTGTTCGGCCTGCCGCTCTCCGAGCAGTTCCAGGAGGTCAACGCGGCCGACGGGCAAACCTACTGGGTGCAGTACTTCGAGCGCCAGCGCATGGAGTGGCACCCCAGCGAGTCGAACCCGCAGTACCGCATCCTGCTGGGCCTGCTCGGCAACGAGTACCGCGACCGCTTCCACGCCACGGATAGCAACTTCGGCTTCCACAGCGCCGACAACGCGCTGCCGCGCCAGTTTGTCTACGGCTACAACGCCAACCTCTACGGCCAGGGCACGGGATGGCAAGACCGCAACCGGGTGATGCAGGTCTCGAAAAATTCTGGCGTGAAGTGGCTGCGCCAGCAGGTGCGCTGGCGTGACCTGCACGATAGCTCGGGGGCGATCTACTGGGGCGAGCTAGACAATATCGTGAGCGACGCCAGCGCCAATGGCGTCAGCCTGCTGTTGAGCATTGTGGCCGCCCCAGACTGGGCGGGCGGGCCAGGCATGCCCCGCCGCTCGAACTTCGGCGACTTCGCCACCTTCACCGGCCAGATGGCCGCACGCTACAAGGGCCGCGTCCAGGCCTACGAGATCTGGAACGAGGAGAATCGGGCCTGTGAGAATGGCGGCGATTGCGCTACCAGCGGCGGGATTGGCGGCACGGTGGCTGGGGCCGACTACTATGTCGATCTGCTCGCCACCGCCTACGACGCGATCAAGTCCAACGACGCCTACGCGATTGTGATCAGCGGTGCGCCCACCTCGACCGAGACGAACCGCACCGACATCGCCCTGAGCGACACCTCGTACATGAACTCGATGGCCGCGAACCCGAAGTTCCGCACCCACGTGGATGCAATCGGCGTCCACCCAGGCGGCCAGTACAACTCGCCCGACCAGATGTGGCCAGATAACCCCGGCCCCGGCCCGAACTGGCAGACCAGCCGCGAGTTCTACTTCCGGCGCGTCGAGGACATCCGCAACACGCTGGTGCAGAACGGCATGGCCGACAAGCAGATCTGGATCACCGAGTTCGGCTGGGCGACGGCGAACAACACCCCCGGCTACGAGTACGGCAACAGCATCTCGTTCCAGACCCAGTCCGACTGGATCATCCGCGCCTTCCAGCGGGGCCGCTACGATTACGCGCCCTGGGTGGGAGCCATGTTCGTCTGGAACCTGAACTTCGCGGTGTCCGCGAGCGGCACCGGCGAGCCGCAGCACGAGCAGGGGTCGTTCGGCGTACTGAACGGCGACTGGAGCCCGCGCCCGGCCTGGAATGCCATCCAGGCCATGCCGAAGAACTAGGATTCTCTGTGCCCGTGATGATCGGCGGCCATACCGCCGATCATCACGGGCACATATTGTTATGGAGCAAGGCTCATGAACCTACCAGCCCGCCTGCGCCGCAGCCTCCTGCTACTTTTTCTGCTTGTGCCGCTGGTCGCGGCCTGCGGGGGCAGCCCGTCGAGCGCGCCGGCAACGAACGTGCCGACGGCGACGGGGATCGCCTCCCCTGACCCGGCGGCCTCTGCCCCGACGCCGGTGCCCACGGCGGCGGTGCCCACCGTCGCGCCCGCCACCGAGGCTCCCACCGAGGCTCCCACCATCGCGCCCGCCCGCCCGCCGTCCCTTGAGTTCGGGATTGTGGGCCACCTCTATTACACCGACCGCGACCGGGTACTCCAGTTGGTGCAGAACGCCGGGTTCGACTGGGTGCGCCAGCAGGTGGTCTGGAAGGATATCCAGGATCCGGTGGCGGGGATCTACGGCTGGGAGGAGCTTGATCGGATCGTCACCACGGTCAACGCCTACGGGCGCAAGCTGCTGGTGAATGTCGTCCAGTCGCCAAGCGCCTACAGCGCCACCAACGGCCTGCCCGACGACCCGGCGACCCTGGGGAACTTTGTCGAGTTGATGGCGCAGCGCTACGGCGACAAGATCCAAGCCTACGAGATCTGGAATGAGCCAAACCTGGCCCACGAGAACGGCGGGAATATTGTGCCGGCGGATGTCGCGCACTACGTCGAGGTTCTCAAGGTTGCCTACACGCGGATCAAGGCCGTGAGCCCCAACGCAATCGTGCTGGCGGCGGCCTCGTCTTCCAGCGGCGTGACCGACCCGGCCCTGGCGCTCTCGGATGCGGCGTTCTACCAGGCGATGTACACCTACAACGGCGGCGAGGTGCGTAACTACTTCGACGTGCAGGCGGTTCACCCCGGTGGCTCGGCCAACCCGCCCGATACGCTTTGGCCAGATAACCCGAGCAAGGCGCAGGGCTGGACCGACGACTCCACCTTCTACTTCCGCCACGTCGAGAACGTGCGCAGGTGGATGGAGCAGTACGGCATGGGCGACAAAAAGATCTGGATCACCGAGTACGGCTGGGCCACGCCGAACAGTACGCGGGGCTACGAGTTCGGCAACCAGGTGAGCCTCGACCAGCAGGCCGCGTACATCACCGGGGCGATCCGGCGCACCTACGAGCAGTACCCGTGGGTGAGCAACATGTTCCTCTGGAATATCAACTTCGCGGTACTCTGGGGCGAGCGCGGCGACCCGCAGCATGAGCAGGCATCGTTCGCCATCCTCAACCCGGACTGGAGCCCGCGCCCCGCGTATCTGGGGGTGCAGAGCCTGATCGCCGAGCTGAAGCAGAAAGAGGGCCGCTGATCTGACGATCTGGACGATCTGGATGATCTGATCGTGTAAGGGCGCAGCAGGTGAAGCCTGCTGCGCCCTTACACGATTAATCAGATCAGCAGATCGATCCCCAGGCGGGCCAGAATGGCGGCGGCGGCGGGGACGCCCTCGGGCGACACAAGCCAGCCCTGGGGCGTATGCGCGGCAACGCGCCCGAGGATGCGTCGGTGGGCGGCGGGCAGGGGCAGGTCGGGTAGTAGGTGGCCGCCCTCGGCGGGCGCGGCCGTGATCTGTGAGGCACCGGCGAGGGCGGCCTGGGCGTAGCCGATGCGCAGGGCGGCGTCCTCGCCATGCAGGACGAAGCTGCCGCCGACGAGCTGGTAGTAGCTGAAGATGCCGCGCGAGCGGCGGCGGCGCAGCGCCCAGCCCTCGCGCAGGCTCACTGCGCCCGGCCCGGCGTCGGGGGCGGGTGCCCAGCCCAGGGGCGTGGCGGCGAAGTAGCTGATGCGCTCGCCGGTGGCCAGCGGGTGGGCTAGCCATGCGCCGGGCGGATCGACGGCGGGTAGGCTGGGCAGGGCGGCGGCCTGATCAGCCAGGGTCAGCACCGTGAAGCTGCGGGCGCGCAGGCGGGCGACCAGACCCTCGCCGCGCCAGGACGTAAGCGTGAAGCGGTCGCCCTCGCGGTCGCCCTCGCCGCGCAGGGCCGGGCCGATGGCCGGGTTATGGATGATGAAGAGGCCGGGTCGCGCCTCCTCGAAGTCGCAGGGCGCGCCCGGTCGTCGGCGTGATGACATGTGATGTGTCCTGGTAGGGGCGAAGTATTGTGGTGATGCGCTTTGAGCATCACCACAATACTTCGCCCCTACGATCCCCCCGCGATCCGCCGTAGGCTCGGCCCGGTGTAGGCGTGGCAGATGGCGATGGCCAGGGCGTCGGCGGCGTCGTCCGGGTGGGGGGCGGTGGAGAGGCCGAGGGTGATCCGCACCATCTCCTGCATCTGCCGCTTGTCGGCACCGCCGTAGCCGGTGAGCGCCTGCTTGACGACGGTGGGCTTGTACTCGTGGATGGCGGCACCGGAGATTTGCAGGGCGAGCAGAGCCACACCTCGGGCCTGGCCGACGGTGATCGCCGTGTTGACGTTCTTGCCGAAGAAGAGCTCCTCGACCGCTGCGTCGGCGGGCTTGTGGCGACCGAGGATCACGCTGAGCCCGTCGTAGAGGCGGCGTAGGCGCTCGGCCTGGGGCATGCCTGCCGGCGTGGTCAGCACGCCAAATTCCACCAGGCGGATCTGGCCGCCCTGTTCATCCACCACGCCCCAGCCCATCCGCGCGGTGCCTGGGTCGATGCCGATGGTCTTCATGATCACGTCGAGCGGGTGTGGCGCGCGCGAAGCTCTCCCCACACCCGCTCGAAATTACTCATCAAACTTCGCCGCGATCTCGTCGGTGATATCGAGGTTCGAGTAGACCTTCTGGACATCGTCGAGATCCTCCAGCTTCTCGATCAGGCGCAGGACGGAGAGCGCGTCCTTCTCATCGGGCTGCACGAGAGTCTTGGGGCGCATCGTCTTCTCGGCACCGGTGATCGGCAGGCCCAGGTCGATGATGGCCTGGCGCACGCTGTGCAGGTCGGTCCACCCGCAGTAGACCTCAAGCACACGGTCGGAGACCTCGACATCATCCGCGCCGGCGTCGATCAGCTGGAGCTGAACCTCGTCCGGGTCGAGCTTTGTGCCGGTGAGGTCGATTGTGATCAAGCCCTTGGTCTCAAACATCCAGCCCACCGAGCCGGGCTCGCCGGGGTTGCCACCGGCCTTGTTGATCGCCGAGCGTACGTCGGAACTGGTGCGGTTGCGGTTATCGGTGGCGGTCTCGATGATCAGGGCGACTCCACCGGGGGCGTAGCCCTCGTAGTAGATCTCCTCAAGTGCCGCCTCGCCACCCTTACCCACCCCGCGATCCGCCGCCCGCTGGATGTTCTCGTTGGGCATGTTGCTGGCGCGGGCCTTATCGACGGCCAGGCGCAGACGGAAGTTCTGATCTGGGTCGGCGCTGCCGCCCTCGCGGGCCGCGATGGTGATATCACGAGCGAGCTTGGTGAAGAGCTGGCCACGGCGCTGGTCGGTGACGCCCTTCGAGCGCCGGATGCTGTGCCACTTCGAATGGCCGGACATAGCAGTGTGCCTCCTGCGTGGTCTGAATCTTGGCCCATTATAGCAGAACCTTCCGTGTACGGGCCGGGTGCCCCCAGGGCACCCAGGGCTGATGCAAAGTCGCTGGGGCTGCGCCCCAGACCGCGCTTTTGGTTGGTTTTTGGGGGCGTAGCCGCCAAAAACCAACCAAAAAAGATCTTTCGGGGGTGGCGTTGCCACCCCCAAACCCCCGCCGGAGGCGACGTTGCAACCGCCCTGCCAGGGCACCAGCCCTGGGGGATCCCACAGTGACCGCGAGTGTGCGATAATTCTCTCCGCAAGGGAAGCCGTACCACACGTTTGCGTAGGTATGTTGAGAGAGTGGCACCCGCTGTCCCTTCCGCGCCCCGCCTCGGCTGGCTCGCCCAGCGCCCGTGAAAGGAAAGCACTCAATGAGTGACTCTCTTGCGCCAATTACCGTAGCGAAACATGTGCGTGCGCTCCCCAACAATATCTATCTGGTGGATACACAGGCCGGCGATGTGCTGGTGAACTGTCCGCCGGAGACGCTGAAATATCTGCTGGCGGCGGGCGTGACGCCACCGGCTCACGTGCTGCTGCCGCCAGATATGCTCGCCGGGCGGGAGCTTGGGTCGAGCGGCTTCGTGCGCCGTGGGATCAACTACGCGAGCGTCGAGTTTATCATTTACTCCAATTTTTTTATCAAGAATCGCCGCGCCCGCCTGATCACCGTCAGCGAGGATCAGGCCGCCCGCCTGCGGCTGATTCTGCTGGAGACGATCAGCGGGCCGAGCGACGACGCGGCCTACGGGCCATATGTCTGGGTGCGCCGTGAGTGCGCGGCTGCGGCCTACTATCCGCCGCTTGGTCGCTCGCCGCGCGTGGATGATTTGGTCGATATTGTGAGCCTGGAGGCGGGCGGCGGGGATCTGGGGGCCACGCAGATCGCCCTGGAGGGCGAGGAGTTTGTCTTCTACGAGGGCGGCGATCCGGTGGCGCGGGTGAACACGCAGATCTCGCAGGTGGCGCTGCCGCTGACGGTCGCCCCGCCCCGCCCCCTGCACCGCCAGGAGCTGACGCTCCAGTTCATCGGCGGCAGCGACGGCTTCGACCCGGCGGGGATCACGACCTGCTTCCTGGCGTACCTGGGCACCAGCGTGCAGACCCAGGCCACGCTCTTCGACGCGGCGGCCTACGTGCTGGTGCGCCTGGGCAACCTGGGCATGGCCTCGCATCATATCTCTGAGGTGGTGCTCTCGCATCTGCACGAGGACCACGTGGCCGGTCTGCCTGAGCTGATCCTGATGGGCAGCCACCGCGTGCGCCTGCTCACCTCGGATATTGTGTACGCGAGCCTGCTGCGCCTGCTGGGCGCGATGCTGGCCCTACCCGAGAGCGAGGCCGCCGCCCTCTTCGACTACTACCCGCTCAACCCCGGCGCGCCGGTGGAGCTTGATGGTCGCCGCTTCGAGACGATCTACGCGATCCACTCGATCCCGACGATTGCCGTGCGGGTGAACGGGATCTGCTACTCGGGCGATATGCGCTACGACGAGGACTGGTTTAGTGAACTGGAGGGCCTCGGGGTACTCTCATCCGCACGGCGCAACGAGCTGATGCAGTTCGCCGAGGGGGCTAGCGTGCTGGTGCAGGACGTGGGCGGCGGCTCCATCCACAGCACGATCACGCCACGGCTGCTCCAGGCGCTCACCGCCAAGAGCCAGCGCCTGGTGCTGGCCCACACCAGCAAACATCTGCTGCCGACCGAGAGCGACGACCTGGCCGGGCGGATCGAGTTTGCCCGCAGCGGCCATGTGGTGGCCTTGGGCGAGTTGCTGCCCGACGATAGCCGAGTTGAGATCGCCGAGACGATTGCGGCATGCCCGCTCTTCGCCCGCCTGTCGGTGGCGACGCGCCTCAGCCTCGCCATGCAGGCCGAGGTGCTGGATTGGGCGGAGGGCCAGACGATCATGCGCGAGGGCGATGCCTCCGACGGCCAAGCCTACATCGTCCACTCCGGCCTGGTGGAGATCTGGGTCGGCGGGGCGCAGGTGCGCGTACTCGGGCGCGGCAACAGCATCGGTGAGCGCGGGGCCATCCTGGGCGACCTGCGTACCAGCACGATGACGGCGCGCGGCCCGGTGCAACTGGTGAGCTTCGCCCCAAAGATATTTCAGGATGTGGCCGAGCGGCTCGGCCTCGCCGCCGCCTTCGCGCGGGCCGACTGGCTCGGCGGGGTGCCGGTGCTGTGCGACCTGCCGTGGGCCAGCCTGCTCGACCTGGCCCTGGATCTTCAGCCGCGCCAGATGCTTGCCGATGAGCCGCTGTTCAGCTATGGCGACCCCGGCTACGAGGGCTACCTGCTGGTGCGGGGCGCGATCACGTTTAACGACGCGAGCGGCGGGTTGCTCGATACGCTGCGCGATCCGGGGCAGTTTTTTGGCGGGCGCTCGGCGCTCTACGGCACCCCGCGTAGCGCGTCGGCCCACGCCAGCATCGACTCGGAGATCTGGGAGTTGTCGGCACCGACGCTCCAGCGGCTCAACCTGCTCTACCCGAATATCCTGCTGCACCTGCGCGCCGTCGAGGCCGGGCTCCAGCGCAACCGACGGCCGATCTGACCCACGCCGTTGCACGCACGTACCACCTATACGCGAGAGGCACAGCTTCGCCGCTCACACAAGAAAGACGCCGACCTTGGATCAACCGCCAGCGCCGCGACTGAATATCCTGCGCACAATGAAGATCGGCTCCTTCCACATCGGCTCAGCGTTTGTGGACCTGCTCACCTCCGGCGTACTCAACCGCGTGCTGATCACCGACCTGCATATCTGGGCCACGCCGGTGGCCCTGCTCTCGGCGCTGCGCTACCTGCTGGCACCCCTGAGCATCTGGGCGGGCTATCGCTCGGACACCCACCCGATCTTCGGCATGCACCGGCTGCCCTATATTTGGCTGGGCCGCCTGCTGATGCTGCTCTCGCTCCCGCTGCTGCCGGTGGTCACGGTGATCCTGGCCGCCAACCCAACCTCCCTCTTGGGCTGGGCGCTGGCCACCCTGGCCTTCCTGATCTATGGCGTGGGCACGCTGATCTCGGGCAGTACCTTTTTGGCCTTGGTGCGCGATAGCGCGCCCCCGGCCAAGCGCGGGATCGCCGTCACCATTGTGCAGATCTTTTTGCTGGTGAGCTTCCCGATCTCCGCGATCGTCTACGGGAAGATGATGCCCACGTACGACCCGGCGATCTTTTGGCGGGTTGTGCTGGCGGGCATGGCGATTGCGGCGATCTTTTTCTTCTCCTCAACCTTTGGCGAGGAGCGGCCCGGCCACGTGATCGCCGCCGACGACCCGCAGGATCAGCTGCCCTTCATCGCCCTGCTGCGCCAGATGTGGGCCGACCGGCGCACGCGCATGTTTTTCCTGTTCATGTCGCTCGGCGCGATCAGCGCCTTCGCCCAGGACACGGTGCTGGAACCCTTCGGCGGCGATGTCTTCAAGCTGGGGGTCGGCGAGACCACCCGCTTCAACGCCTACTGGGGCGGGGGCGCGCTGGTCAGCCTGATCGGCACGGTGATTGCCACACGCGGGCGCATGGCCCACGAGCAGAGTGGCACGACGATGCTCGGGCTGATCCTTACCGCCGTGCCCTTCATCATGCTCTCTTTCGTCGCGGTCAGCGCGACACAGTCACTGCTCATCCCGGCGCTGGTGCTGTTTGGCGTCGGCTACGGAATCTACTCCGCAGGCGCAATCTCGCTGATGATGGCGATGACCTCGGATAAGCGCGCGGGAGCCTACCTGGGCCTCTGGTCGGTGGCCCAACTGGTCTTCCGTGGGGTGGGAATCTTCCTGGGCGGGGCGATCCACGATACGGCCATCGTGCTGGGCGCGTCCGCACCCCTGGCCTACGCCAGCGTCTTCTTCCTAGAGGCGCTCGGCATGCTGGCCTGCATCACCCTGCTGATCCAGGCGGATGTGCCGGGCTTCGTCCGCAGCGCGGGGGCGCAGTCCGTGCCGACGGCCAGCCTGGGGGCGGCGGCGGATTCGTGATGACGAGGTGAGACGGCGACAGACAGGGCGGGAGCAACCTCCCTATGGGCGCATTCGATGGCTACGCGGGCCGCTCGCCCAGCACGACGAAGGCGGGCATCGGGGCACCTGCGGTGACCGCGCTGCGCACACGGCGGTAGCCGACCGCCTGAATCTGCGCGACTAAGTCGTCGCGGACGGCGAGGACATCGGCGGCGCTGGGTGCCTGGCGCGGCTGGAGGACGATGGCCAGTACGCCGCCGGGGCGCATCACGCGGGCGACCTCGCGCAGGTCGTCGGCCAGCTGGGGCCAGAATTGCACATTGTTCACGGCCAGCACCTTGTCGAAGCGGCCGGCGTCGAAGGGCAGGGCGCTCACCGACCCGGCCTGTAGGCGTACCCGCCCGGCTTTGGCCATCGCGGCGTTGCGCCGGGTGGCCTGCTCAACCATCAGGGGCGAGACATCGACGCCCGCGACGAAGCCATTCCTCGCCCGCCGCGCCAGGATCTGCACGGCCAGCCCCGGCCCGAAGCCGATCTCAAGCACGTGGTCGCCGGGCCGCACCGCCAGTTGGTCGATTGCCCAGGCGTTGAGGTCGCGGTTAGTAAGGGCCATCAGCCAGCCGGCCAGGCGCCCGCCCATGCCGTGAGGATTGCCGAACTGATCCTGGAACCGCTGTGCCATCCTGTATCCTCGCGATGATTCTGGTGAGACAGGATCGTATTGTACCAGGAGTCCGGGGGGCGGGCGGACACCCCAGGGCTGGTGTCAGGGCTGATGCAACGTCGCTGGGGCTGCGCCCCAGACCGCGCTTTTGGTTGGTTTTTGGCGGATTCGCCGCCAAAAACCAACCAAAAAAGATCGTTCGGGGGTGGTTTTGCCACCCCCAAACCCCCGCCGGAGGCGACGTTGCAACTGCCCTGGGCAAACGCCCTGGCGAGGGCGCTGCGCCAGCGCCACGTGCTACACTCGTATGAGCGCGAACAGTTCTTGAAAGAGGTTCCATCGATGTCCGACCAACTTCCGGTGATGGGCACCGGCGGCCGCAGGATGCCCGACGGTGTGCCAATCGGCATCGGCGCGATCGCGCTGCTGATCTTCCTCGGCGTGGGTGCCGCCGTCGGCGGCGAGCTTGGCCAGGTCGCCCTGGCCAGCCTAAACGCCCTGCCCTTCGCCGTGCTGGCCGTGCTGGCCTACCTGGGCGGCAGCCGCTTCAACTGGGCGTGGGTGGCCGCCGGGCTCTGGCTGGCCATGCTGGTCGGCGGCGCGGCGATCATCGTCCTGGGCTTTGGCTTCGCCACCGTGGCCAACATCGGCGCGGCCCAGGCCAGCCCCGGCGGCGCGCCGCAGGTCGCCCCCGGCGGCTGGCTGCGCATCGGCATGATCGCCCTCGGCACCCTCGGCACAATCGTGGCCGGCACCTTGCTCCTCTTCCCGCAGGCCCGCCGCCTGATCGCCCGCCGTATCCCGATCAACCCCGACTCCTTCGTCCACACCGTCGCCCTGGTCGCCATCGTCAGCATCGGCGCGATCTGCACCATCCCACTGCTGGTTCTGGGCCAGCCGCCCCTGCTGGCCATGGTTGGCCAGATGAGCGCGGGCGTGGCCGCCCAGGGCCGCGACTCGGCGGGGATGCTGCGCGACCAGCTCTACGCGCTGGTTTGGACGATCCCGGCGGCGCTGCTGGCGGTAGGCTACGGCACGCGCCGACGGCTCCCCGAGGCGCTGGTGCGTCTGGGACTGGTGCGGCCCACGTGGCGTCAGATCCTCGCCGCCGTGGGCATCGCCCTGCTGCTGGTGGTCGCCGTCCAGCTGATCGGGGCAGGCGTCAGTTGGCTCTGGGGAGCTATGGGCTGGCCCATCACCGACGAGGCGGCCTTCGGCGAGTTGCTCGCCTTCGCCCTCAGCCCAATCGGCGCGGTGGTGATCGGCGTCACCGCCGGCCTCGGCGAAGAACTGGCCGTGCGCGGGGCGCTCCAGCCGCGCCTCGGCATCCTGCTCTCTAACCTCTTCTTCACCAGCCTCCACGCCCTCCAGTACAACTGGGACTCGCTCCTGGTGGTGTTCGCCGTCGGCCTGATCTGCGGGCTGGTGCGCAAGCGCACGAATACCTCCACCAGCGCCATCGTCCACGGGCTCTACAACTTCACGCTGATTATGCTTTCGCTGGCCTGAACATGTACGGGCGCTGGGGTCGTGCGCAAAGCGGGTGCCGCGCCCTCACGCCCCTGCCGGAGGCGACGTTGGCGCAGCCGAGCGAGTTTATCCGTCTCTCATCTCGTCGCTCTGGCCCGGTGTTATACTGCGTATTAGCGGCGCACCATGGCGCCGCGCCGTGTTTTATTGCTGAGGCCACTCGCTATGTCTGACTTCCCGCGTGACCTGCCGCCGCTGGCGATAGTGCGCCTGCGCCTGCCGATCTGGCTCGTGGCACCGCTGCTGGTCTTCACCCTGCTGTTCGGTGCCGGCGGCGGGCTGCTGGCCGGCTATGTCTTCAGTCGCCCGACCGGCTGCCCCGACTCGCCCGAGGTCTGCCAAGAGTTCACGGCCTTCTGGGAGACATGGAGAATCGCCCGCGATAACTTCGTCGACCCCAAGGCGGTCGCCCCCGAGCAGATGATCAGCGGGGCGATCAACGGCATGCTCGACACCTTGGGCGACCAGGGCCACACCCGCTACATGAGCCCCCGCGAGGCCACGGCCTGGGACGAGTCGTTGAGCGGATCCTTCGAGGGCATCGGAGCCTACATCGACGTACGCGCGGGCCAGACGATGATCGTCAACCCGATTGAGGGCTCGCCGGCCGAGCAGGCCGGGCTCAAGCCGGGCGACGCGATCCTCGCGGTGGACGGCGTCTCGACCGAGGGCTGGAGCGTGGCGCAGCTCTCGTCGAAGGTGCGCGGGCCGGCCGGCACCTCGGTGGTGTTGCGCATCCGCCACGAGGGCGCGGTGGCCGCAGTTGAGGTGACGATCACGCGGGCGAAGGTGGTGGTGCCGAGCGTGACCTGGCGCATGCTGCCCGACCAGGTGGCTATGGTGCGACTCAGCTCCTTCGACCACAACGCGAGCGACCAAATCAAGCGGGCGCTCCAGGAGGCGCAGGACAAGGGCGCGCGGGCGATCATCCTCGACCTGCGCAACAACCCCGGCGGTCTGCTCGATGAGGCGGTGAATATCGCCAGCCAGTTCCTGCCCGAGGGGACGACGGTGCTGCTGGAGGCGAACCGCGCAGGCGACCGTCAGCCCACCAAGACCAAGCCGGGCGGCGTGGCGCTCGGCCTGCCCCTGGTGGTGCTGGTGAACCATAACTCGGCCAGCTCGTCCGAGATCTTGTCCGGGGCGCTCCAGGACGCCGCGCGGGCCACCCTGGTGGGCGCGTCTACCTACGGCACCGGCACGGTACTCACGCCCTACCGGATCGGCGGGGGCGGCCGGCTGCTCCTCGGCACCCAGCAGTGGCTCACCCCCCAGGGGCGGCTGATCCGTGGCCAGGGTGTCGCCCCCGACGTGAAGGTTGAACTGCAGGACAGCGTCGCGCCGCTCTCGCCGGTCGAGGCCGCCGCCCTCGACGCCGCCCAGCTGCGCAGCAGCGCCGATGTCCAGCTCGCGCGCGCAGTGGAACTGGCCGCCAAGGCGGCCAGCAAGTAATACTACGCACGACCGCAAACGTCACGCTGCCAGCCCAAGCTCCCGGCCCATACACGGGCGGGCGAGGTCTACGACGGCCGCTGACGC
>CAISPW010000392.1 GCA_903887465.1 uncultured Oscillochloris sp.
AACCAATCCATGACGTGCGGGCGGTCGAGGATCGACTACACGCACATGAAACGACAGGTAATTCGCTTGTAGAGGTGGGTTGTCTACGTCGAAACATGGAGACTTATGATTTGAAACGGTTTATGTACTAGCACAACACCCGTGTATTTTATGAGGTTGAAACAGACATTGATCTCCAACCCGACGATGCAGCAATGGTTATCATCGTTTCAGTCGATCATAAAGAGCATAATGTACTCTATATCCGTGGAAAGGTGGTTAAGTTATGAAGCGTATTAATCTTATCGAGAATCCTATTGATATGGCCTCCCTGCTCGAATTAGTT
This sequence comes from uncultured Oscillochloris sp., assembly GCA_903887465.1. Lineage (GTDB taxonomy): Bacteria > Chloroflexota > Chloroflexia > Chloroflexales > Chloroflexaceae > Oscillochloris. The sequence continues at coordinate 326 of CAISPW010000392.1, forward strand.
CAAGAAGGCCCAGTGGTACTCCTTGCGCCAAATGGGAAAGAGTACATGCTTGCGGAAGCCGATGATTTTGAGCAGGAAGTTGAGCAATTGCGGAAACTGACTTTTAACTAGCACAACAGCCCAATAAGTCGGGGGAAGGTCGAGTTCCGCCCATGAGGCACCGAGGTTGAGCATCTTGGCCCGCTCGGTGATGAGGTCGGCAAGAGCCGGCAACTGCATGGCCCCGGAGATGCGGTCGTGGATGTAGGCGTAGAAGCTGACGCCCAATTTCTTGGCGGTTTCGACAATGGTCATGCCGGTATCCCATGCCTTGGCACCTTCGGCGGTGCGCGGGCCGTTGCTCACATCACGCTTGCGCACCCGCGCGCGACAGGCCAGTTCCGATGCGTTATTGTGCAGGGGAATTTCGGGATGCACCAACACCAGCAACAACGCCTCCTTCTTGGCCTGGGTTTTGGCAATCCGGGCGTCGAGGTCGTCATAGCCGGTAACACGGGCAAACAGCGTGTCAAAGGCCGTGCCCAGCCGCACGCGCTCGGCCGCCGTCGGCTGCTGCCGATAGGCCAGCAACTCGTGATAGAAGGCCCAGTCGTCGCGCTCGAAGGTGGTCAACGCCGTCAGATGCACGCCAAAGCGCGGGCGCAGCTTCTTGTAGAACCGCCCGTCATGCACCCAGCACCGCGCCAACTCCTCCGTCAGCCCGACAAACTGCGGCGCATCATCGCAGAGCAGCAGCCGGATGACCGGAAACTCCACCTCGGCGTGGTAGGCCGCCACCGTCATGGCTTCCCGAATCCAGGTCTGTTGGCGTGGGCCTGCATTGGCCACATGCTGGGCCAGCAGGGCCGTCATGGTCGTTTCATCCCGCACGATATCGTGCGGCAGATGCACCAGATTGCGCCGTACCCCCGCCGACAGCGCCATCCGGTCGAGGTAGGCATCGGCCTCCGTGTTCAGCCGGTAGGTGCGCGGGCGCTCATTGCGCAGCGCGTCCAACACGCTCAACCGATCCTTGCCGGGGAGGGTGTAATAGACGCTGGCCAGCGGGTTGCTGATCACATGGCAGTGGTGCGCCTTGCCATTCACCCGCGTGGCGGTGTCATCGGTCTGCTGCCAGGGCGATGCGGCGATGGCAGCCTCGGCAATCGCGTCTTTCTCGGCGTGCCGTTCGTCCTGCTGCTTGATCCGCAGGTTCGAGATCTGCCCCTCGGAGATCTGGATGCCCAGATGGTGCAGGAACTCCGCGATCTTGGGCTCGGTCATCTGGCTCGCGACGTACCAGATCCCGATCAGCGCCTTGAGCGTCGGGCCAAACTGCCCATCGTAGCCGGTGGGGAGATCCGCGAGGTAGGTACGCTGCTGGCTGGGCGAGTACCACTTTTCCTTGGAGAAACGCACATTGTCGGTGTGGACGGCCACGTCCTGGACAATGACCTCCTCATAGCCCTTGAACTCCGCATCAGGCGGCAGCAGATCGCGGTCAACTTCCCGCGTTTCCTCACGGTCAATCGGGATGGTCTCGTTCTTGGCCCGTTTGACCCGCCCGCGTGGCACGCGGCGCTCGGCCTCCGAGGAGTGATCGGTCGGTTTGGGGCGGGCCTTCGGGAAGGTCGGCTGGCCCTGCTCGCCCTTCAAGCGGTTATTTTCATCACGCAACCGCTGGTTCTCTTCCCGCAGCTGCTGGTTCTCGGCGCTCAGTTGCTCGACCAGATTCATCAGCCGCCGGATCACCTCCCGCAGCTGCGGGTCGGCGATTTGGTCAAGCTGGAGGTCGTCAAGCATCAGCACGTCCTACATTCGGCAGCATTCGGATAGGCGATAGTATACCCGCTCTCGCTGGTATGTGCCAAGCTACCCCGGATTATTGAGCAGGCACCTGATTCTGGTTCGCGCACCCGTGAAATGAAGCAGGTCCTTCTTCGGCGGCCCAACGCTTGGCTTCAACTGCGCCGCTGGCGGACGTATGAAGCGAGACACACGACGGCACGCACCACGCATGAAAAACGCGCCAGGTTTGGAGCCGCGCCAGCGGCGTCAGGTGCGAGCCCTGTTGGGCGGCGGGTTTGACAGTATAGGGTTATTTTGAAGCTTTAGAATAGTATATTTTCGTGTATGGTGTCAAATAAATTGACACACGCTAGATCTTTTTTTGTATTGATTCAAGATGCTTTTTTGGGTGAAGTAACCTCGGA
>CAISPW010000393.1 GCA_903887465.1 uncultured Oscillochloris sp.
GCGTGGCAGAACCGCCAATGATTTGTGCAGGTACAACACCACAGCGATGCCGTGATGGGTTCATCATAGCACACTTGTATGGATTTCGCAACGTCAGCGAACGAAACAAAACGCAATGAAACGCAACAAAACTAAATGGTTTTTATGAACGCAAACGATACTGGTTTGCTGGTTGAATTTATGCATGTCGAAGGTACACTCCAATTGTCCGTCGCGGTCTTTGAAGCAGGTGCCCCGCCCCTGCCATTGCTGCCCGACCGCGCCGACAAGGTCGGATAACCAGTACCACTGCGCCTTGCCGGCGGGGCGGAATTTGCTGCGCGTATTGATGCGCAGGAAGGGGTGCCAGCCGAGGCGCACGATGCGCCGAAAGAGCCAGCGGGTATAGATGCCTCGGTCGGCCAAGACAATCACCGTCCAGTCGCGCGGGATGGCGGGACGCATCTGGCGGAGCATGCGCAACCATATCGGGCGCCAACTCTTTTTCTGCCCTGCCGGGAGGATTGTCCAGGCCACGGGAATGCCGATACCGCGATAGACCACACAGACGACCAAGGCGACGAAGCGACTGCCCAAGCTGGTAGCATCGTTGGTGATGGCCAGTTGCGTCCCGCTCCATAAGCGCACGATCCAGCGCAGGAGTGCATGCTGGCAAGCGATGACATCCACGCTTTGACGCTGCGTTCCCGCTTTGTCGTCGGTCTCCAGACACCATGCGTACAGCCGTTGCTCGACATTGGCGACCTTCACCTTGAGCCGCAGGGCCAGAAAAGTGGCGACGGTTAATCGTCCACACGAGCCGGTTAGCGCAACCGCGATGTCAGTTTCGGCCCCCAATCGCGGGCCGACGCGCAGGCGTGGGACACCTTCCAGACGCTCGCGGCCACCGCCGCCAAACTTGGCGTGCGGCGGTATCACTATCTCCGTGATCGGTGCATGCATCCGGCCACCACCCCGTCGCTTGCGGATCACATCCAGGAGCGATCCCGCGCTGCGGTATGCGCCTCGGCCTGACCCAGTGGTTTTGGAGAGGCTACGCTTCGCCGCCAAAAACCAACCAAAAAAGATCGTTTGGGGGTGGCTTTGCCATCCCCAAACCCCCGCCGGAGGCGACGTTGCAACCGCCCTGCGACCACCCGCATGCACGGGCGGATCCGGCGTGTTGGTATGCTATAATCGGGCGTTCTTCCACCCTGCCTAAGGAGCGACCCAAATCATGCAGAAGTCTCTTGTACGCTTGCTGACTCTTCTTGTCCTGATCGTGCCACTGCTGGCCGCCTGTGGCGGCACCCCGGCGGCCTCGCCCACGAAGGCTCCGACTGCCGCCGCGACTGCCGCCGCGACTGCCGCCACCGAGGCCGCCACCGAGGCCGCCACCGCCGCCGCGACTGCCGCCACTGCCGCCGCGACCACTGCCGCGACTGCCGCCGCGACCGCCGCCGCGACCGCTGCCGCAACTGCCGTCGCCACTGCGGCTGCCACCACTGCAGCCACCACAAATGCCTCTAAGCCACGTATCGCCCTGGTGACGGATACGGGCAAGGTGAACGACGGAACCTTCAATCAGTTTGCCTACGAGGGTGCCAAAAAGGCGACCGATGAGCTTGGGCTGGAGTTCAAGTTCATCGAGACTCAGGCGTCGGCCGACTACGCCAAGAACATCCAGACCTTTGTGGACGAGAAGTACGATGTGATCATCACGGTGGGCTTCCTGATCGCCGATGCGACCAAGGCGGCGGCGGTGGCGCACCCGGAGATCACCTTCGTCGGGGTGGACCAGGTCTACGCGACCGGCAAGGTGACGGACAACCTGGTGGGTCTCGTGTTCCGCGAGGATCAGTCGGGTTTCCTGGCCGGGGCGCTGGCCGGGATGATGACGAAGAGCGGGACGGTGGGGATCGTGGCCGGCATAGAGATCCCGCCGGTGAAGAAATTTAAGAACGCCTATGAGAATGGGGCGAAGTACGTCCGGCTTGATGTGAACGTGCAGGGCGTGTACGCGCCGACGTTCACCGACCCGGCGCTGGGCGCCTCAACGGCGGATCAGATGATTGGCGACGGGGCGGACGTGATCTTCGGCGCTGGCGGCCAGACCGGCTCGGGCGGGATCAAGGCAGCGGCGGCGAAGGGCGTATTCGTGATCGGCGTGGATCAGGATGAGTACGGCACGACGTTCCAGGGCGGCAAAGCTCCTGGCTCGGATAAGATCCTGACCAGCGCCGTGAAGCGGGTGGATGTGGCGGTGTACGACCAGATTAAGGCAATCGTGGGCGGCACCTTCAAGGGCAACGGGGTCGCAATCTACGAGGCGAAGAACGATGGCGTGGGCCTCGCATCCTACCACGACGCTGACGCGGACATCCCGGCGACGGTGAAGGCCAAGATCAAGGAGATCCAGAAGGCGCTGGCCGATGGCTCGCTGACCACCGGCGTCGACCCGGTCTCCGGCGACGTGGACAAGGCCACCGTCCCCGCGCCCAAGCCCTATACGCCGTAATTTAACCACCAACAAGGAACAGGGGCTGGAGTGGGCTTTGCCCGCTTCAGCCCCTGTTTCTTGTTGTGACACTCCGCAGGGGCGCAGCCCCAGACCTCGCGTTTGGTTGGCACCGTACACGGTGAGGGTGTGGGAGCGCTTCGCTCTGCCACAAAAAAACTAATGGTGCTGCGGCGCGGCTACGCCGCTTAGGTTGGTTTTTGGCGGCTTCGCCGTCAAAAATCAACCAAAAAAAGATCGTTCGGGGGGGGCAATGCCACCCCCAAACCCCCACCGGAGGCGACGTGGCAACCGCCCTGGCATTTTGTCAGGGGGGCTTCACAATTGGCCACAATCCGCTATAATAACGCTTCCCCACTGCATCCCCGCCATATCGCTCAACCATCTTTTTGAGTGTACACGTCCCTGCGGTCGATCAGCTACAAGGAGATAACGATGTACTCACGAGGGTTTCACCGACCAGCGCTCACCATCCTTCTTCTCGTGGCCCTAGGCGTAGGTCTGAGCGGCGTCCTCACCGCCCGCTCGTCATCCCGGCCCTTTGTCAGCGCCAACGGCATCACCCTACAGGCAGGTCAGCTTATGTCAATCTACAAGCTGACCGTCCCCTCACTGACGCCTGCCGCGACATCGAGCCTCTCGCAGCGCTTTAGCGGGATCTACAGCCGACAAGGAGGGACGGGCACAGAGACCTACCTGGGCAAGCTGCGCTACACCGTCCCCAACACCACCACGCACTCGCTGCTGACGCAGTACGGCGCAACGGGGGGGTTCTACGCCCTAAACTTTGATGAGATGGGCCTGGAGACACCGCGCGGCACGATCAGCCCCAGCGCGGCCGGTCTGCTCGCCTGCCAGTTTCTGAGCCAGAAGGGGTTCATCGACAGCAAGGGCAATCTGCTGCTCGATCCGAACACCCCGCAGGGCGTACACACGCCAGCCCCGTTGGGCTGCCAGATCGCCCCGGAGCTTTACCAGACCCATCTGATCAGCGCGGCCAGCGTGCCTGCCGCGACCCCGAACGCGGTGCCCACCGAGCAGACCGTGGGCGTGGTCGTGGAGGTGCCCGTGGGCATCCCCCAGGTCGGCATCGTCGCGGCGCTGCCGGATCTGCCCCTCGGCGGGCCGGGCGGGCACCTCTCGCTGCTCTTCAGCACCACGGATCCGAGCGTCACCGGCCACTCGCTCGACAGCAGCGTGCCCGGCCTGGCCGTCGTGGCAATGCCCTTCTTCGGGCGTAGCCTGCAAACACTGCGCAGTGTGCCGATCGCCGACCCGACTGTGATCGCAAGCCAGGTGAAGCAGGATCTCAGCAACATATACCCCGGCGCCACGATCAACGTGCCCACGCCCACGACCTACTACCAGGTGCTGGACGCCGCCGCTGAGCAGGGCGCAATCGAGCCGGTACTCGACTTTAGCGGCATCGAGGTGACGCCGTCCGGCGGCGAGAAGTTCACCCTACGCAGCTTCACGGAACCGCTAGCCCAGAGCGGCACCGGCGGATTCGGCCCCGCTGTGAGCATCACCGCGCCGACCGACGGCAGCACGTTTGCCCTATCCACCACCATTACCTTTGACGGCCAGATCAGCTCTGGCACGGCACCCTACACCTACCAGTGGCTCAGCAGCGATGGGCAGACCCTCAGCGACCCGGCCCAACTCGCAGCGGCTGGCCCGGTTCAACTGGAGACGACCAAACTGCTGGGTTCGGGCAAAATGGGTACGCCCGGCCCGCTGAGCGTCACCCTGCACGTCACCGACGCCGACGGCGCCGTCCGCGAGGCCACGGTGAACTTGACCCTGAACGTCCCCTCGCCCGCCGCCTACCTGCCCTTGGTCATCACTAGTAGCAACATTGTGACGCAGGCCGCAGCGCCCGCAGCCAGCCTCGACCAGACCAGCTACACCTTCGGCACCGAGGCGAACTGGGACTACCCGCCAACGGGGGCGGGCGGCCCCGATCTGCCGGGCGTGATCCCCGACGCCTCCAGCTTCCGCAGCGGCATGTCCGGCTACGGCTACAGCTCGCGCTTCTACTGGACGAACAGCTCGGCCTGGGAGCGCGACTGGCGCGACTGCGGCCTGGGCGGCGGCGACTGTAGCTATGGCGTCGACCGGGCCGACTTCGTCTTCTACTCCGGCCACGGTGGGGCCGGCGGGATCGCCCTGGCCTCGAACAAAGATAGCACCTGGTTCGATGGCAACAACGCCCGCTACCAGAACCTGCGCTGGGCCGGTTTTTCGTCCTGCCAGACCCTGCGCGTGCAGGGCTACGCCGCGCCCACCGAGCCGATCCGCCACTGGTTCAACGCCTTCCAGGGCGCGCACTTGCTCATGGGCTTCAACAGCAACATGGCCGACATCTCCTTCGGCGGGCGGCTGGTCGACAACATGCGCGTGCCAAGCTTCTTCGGGTTTGATTTCCCGTGGGCGCAGATGACCATCGCCCAGGCATGGGTGACGACCGCCTTCGAGCTGAATGCCGGCAAGCCGGCCTACATCTACGCCCTCGGCGGCAACGGGGCCAACCCGTCCACCGACAAGCTGCCCCGCCCCGGCACCACCATGCCGCCGCGCCCGCTGCCGGTGGTATCGTACCACTGGGTCTGGTGGAACTCATAGGACAGCTCCACGGAGAAGCCTAGCGGGTTATGCGGCGAGGAGGCGATAGATTCGCCTCCTCGCTCTGCTTGGCTACGCACCTGATGAGTAGGTGGTAATGGCGTTACGGTACACTGGAAGGGAATTTATTCCGTTATCATCCGGGAGTATTATGATGTACATCCATGCTTCTCCCACCAGTCATCCGCCGGCCTCTCTGCTTGGAGCCTTCTGCTACCGTGAGCCATGCGCGCACGTCCTTGGCCAAGGTCTTGTCGAGTATGCCCTGGTTCTCGTGCTGATCGCGATTGTCACCATCGGCGTTATCAGCTTGATCGGGCGAAAGACCAGTCAGGTTTTCTCGCAAGTCAATTGCACCTTGGCCGGCGATAGTGGCCACACCCATGAGGATCATGGTCAAGGCCACAGTAATAGGGGGGGGTGTGACTAGGCCTGCTGCGCAACCGAGAGCGGTGGCGAATCACACGGCGGCGGGGATCTCCCCGCCGCCGTGTGATTCATGTCTCGATGAGGTATCGCGTCAGCGCGTCAGCGCCTCCCCGTCCGGCCTCATCGCGCGCAGAAAGCCCTCAATCGTCTGCTGGGCCATCTCCTCGGGTGCGACGCTCTGGATCTCGGGTTGCTCGAAGATATAGCTCGTGAGCGCGTAGGCGATGATCGGGCCGATCAGCATGCGTGCGGCGACGTGCGGGTTCATGCGGCGCAGCCGCCCGGCATCCATCTGGCGCTCCAGGTACGTGGCCATAATCCGCATGCCCCGCCCCGGACCGATATCGCTCACCATGTGCGCCACCTGCTTGTTGCGCATCGACTCGGCGAACACCACCCTGGCAATCGCCACCGTCGGCCACTCGTGGAGCGCGCCCAGCAGCTTGCGCGCCATTTCGGGCAGCGCCTGCTCCGGGGGAAGATCCATCATCTTCTCCGCCGTGTCCATAACCTCGATCATCGCCATACGGTGCAGGATGACCTGGTGCAGCAGATCAACCTTATCCTTGAAGTAGTGGTAGATCAGCCCCGGCGAGCCGATCTTCGCCGCCTCGGCGATGTCTTTCGTCGATGCGCTGTCGAAGCCTTTTGCCGCAAACGCCTCCAGGGCACCATTGATGATCTGCTGGCGGCGCTCCTCGTAGTCCTGCTCGTCACGCGGCGGCATAGGCGACTCCGTACACTATTGATTGACTGGTCAATCAATAGTGTACCCCTAGAGCGAGGCCACGTCAAGATCTGGCGCGGCGCAACTCAGGGCGGGTGCCACGTCGCCTCCGGTGGGAGTTTGGAAGAGGCGAGGATGCGACGAGGCGATGCTATCGCATCAGACAACCATGCGGCTCCGCCGCACAACACCAGATGAACATGGCCGCTGATGCCCGACTATCGGCTATCGGGTATTCCTACCGTTGTAGTCTTCCCGGCGGGGAGGCTCGGAGGGGCAAAGCCCTTCCGAAAGAAAAGAAAAGGATTTGTTTCGGGAGC
>CAISPW010000394.1 GCA_903887465.1 uncultured Oscillochloris sp.
CAACGCGATCCGCATCAGCCTCGCCTCACCCGAGGATATTCGCGGCTGGTCGCACGGCGAGGTGACGAAGCCGGAGACGATCAACTATCGCACGCTGAAACCTGAGCGCGATGGATTGTTCTGTGAGCGAATATTTGGACCCACGAAGGATTGGGAATGCTACTGCGGAAAATACAAGCGCGTCCGCTATAAGGGCGTGGTTTGCGACAAGTGCGGCGTTGAGGTGACACGGGCCAAAGTGCGGCGCGACCGCATGGGCCACATCAACCTAGCCTCGCCGGTGTCGCACATCTGGTTTGTGAAGGGCACGCCGAGCCGGCTGGGCCTGCTGCTCGACATCAGCCCGCGCAACCTGGAGCGGGTACTCTACTTCGCCTCCTACGTGATCGTGGAGGTCAAGGACGAGCTGCGCGCGGTCTCCCGCGACATGCTGCAGGAGGGCTTCACCCAGAAGCGCGAGAGCATCCAGCGCCAGGCCGAGGACAAGCGGATCGAGCTGAGCACACAGCTGACCCAGGATCTCGGCGGCATGGAGAACGCGCAGGTGAGTACGCAGCGGCGCATCGAGGAGGACTACACGCGCCTGCGCGACGAGATCGCCGCCGAGGCCGAGCGCCTGCACGAGCGGCTTGAAGAGATGACCAACCTGGTCACTGACGAAGACATCTCTTTTCGCAACACCACGCTGCTGGAAGAGGGCGAGACGATTGGCGAGCGCACCCTGGATCAGCTGGACGAGCTGGTGGACCAGGAGCTGGAGGCGCTGGAGGCCCGGCGCACCCGCGACATGTCGGACGCCGAGTTGCTTACCGACGCCGAGCGTGAGCGCAAGGCGGCCGAGACCACGCAGGAGCAGGAGAAGCTCCAGGAGCGCCTGCAGCGCGAGCTCGACACCCTGATGCGCGAGGAGAAGGAGAAGCTTGAACACCTCGACGCCCTCAAGCCCTGTCGCATCCTCTCGGAGATGGAGTACCGCCAGTTGCGCGATCTCGCGCCGGGCGTGTTCCGCGCCGACATGGGCGCGGGCGCGGTGCGCGAGCTGATCGTGCGTCAGGTTGACCTGGACAAGCTGGCCGAGGTGCTGAACGCCGAGGTGCAGACGACCCAGGGCCAGCGGCGCAAGAAGGCCACCAAGCGCCTGCGCGTCGTCGAGAGCTTCCGCAAGAGCGGCAACAAGCCCGAGTGGATGATTATGACCGTCCTGCCGGTCATCCCGCCCGACCTGCGCCCGATGGTGCAGCTGGACGGCGGGCGCTTCGCCACCTCGGACCTGAACGACCTGTACCGGCGCGTGATCAACCGCAACAACCGGCTTAAGCGGCTGATGGAACTGAACGCGCCCGAGATCATTGTGCGCAACGAGAAGCGCATGCTCCAGGAGGCCGTGGACGCCCTGATCGACAACGGGCGGCGCGGGCGTGCGGTCTCGGGCAAGGGCAAGCACCGCCTGAAGAGCCTGAGCGATATGCTCAAGGGCAAGCAGGGCCGCTTCCGCCAGAACCTGCTGGGCAAGCGCGTGGATTACTCGGGCCGCTCGGTGATCGTGGTCGGCCCGAACCTGCAGCTGCACCAGTGCGGCCTGCCCAAAAAGATGGCCCTGGAGCTGTTCAAGCCCTTCGTGATGCGCCGCCTGGTGGAGAAGGGCTTTGCCCACAACATCAAGAGCGCCAAGCGCATCGTCGAGCGGGTGCGCCCCGAGGTCTGGGATGTGCTTGAGGAAGTGATCAAGGACTACCTGGTGCTGCTGAACCGGGCACCCTCGCTGCACCGGCTCTCGATCCAGGCATTCGAGGCCAAGCTGATCGAGGGTTCGGCCATCCAGCTGCACCCGCTGGTCTGTGCGGCCTTCAACGCCGACTTCGACGGCGACCAGATGGCCGTCCACGTGCCGCTGTCGCGCAAGGCCCAGGAAGAGGCCCGCACGCGCATGTTGAGCAAGTACAACCTGCTCAGCCCGGCCCACGGCGATCCGATCATCACGCCGTCGCAGGACATCGTGCTGGGCTGCTACTACATCTCGCAGGTGCGCGACGGTGCCCTGGGCAGCGGCAAGAAGTTCGCCGACGAGAACGAGGCCATGCTGGCCTACGACCAGGGCATGGTGGCCATCCAGGCTCCGATCTGGATCCGCATGACGGGCCTGCCGGCCGGCAAGAACGACCGCCCGAACAGCGTGCGTATGCTCAGCCCGACCGAGGACGGCACGCCGCGCATGCTGCTTGAGACGACGATTGGGCGCGTGCTGCTGAACAACGAGCTGCTGCCGCCGCTGCGCTACCGCAACCGCGTGGTCGATAAGAAGGGTCTCAAGGAGATCATCGCCGACTGCTACCAGTACTACACCAACATGAAGAATGTGAGCGATGAGGATCTGGCTGAACTGCGGGCGACGTGGCCCAACAAGTCAGAGACCGAGATCGTCCGCATCTTCGGCTCGGAGAAGACGGCGCTGCAGGCCGATAAGATCAAGGCGCTGGGCTTCAAGAACGCCACCTACGGCGGCATGACCATCGGCATCAACGACATCGAGGTGCCGCAGAAGAAGTATGAGATCGTCGCGAGCGCCGAGACACAGGTGGCCGATGTCGAGAAGCAGTTCCGGCGCGGGCTGATCACCGAGGAGGAGCGCTATCAGGAGGTCGTGCGAATCTGGCAGGAGGCCACCAAGCTCACCATCGGCGCAGTGCGGGATAATATGAACCAGTTTGGCCCGGTGGCGATGATGTCCACCTCGGGCGCTCGCGGTAATATTAACCAGATCTCGCAGATGGCCGGTATGCGCGGCCTGATGTCTGACCCGACCGGCAAGATCATCGAGCTGCCGATCAAGGCCAACTTCCGCGAGGGTCTCTCGGTGCTGGACTACTTCGTCTCCACCCACGGCGGGCGCAAGGGTTTGGCCGATACCGCGCTGCGCACGGCCGATGCCGGCTACCTCACCCGGCGTCTGGTGGATGTGGCCCAGGATGTGATCGTCACGATTGAGGACTGCGGCACGCAGGACGGCTTCTGGCTGCACGCGGCCGACGATGAAGAACTGATGGAGCGGCTGGCCGTGCGTATGGTCGGGCGCATTCTGGCCGCGCCGGTGTACGACAAGGCGACCGGCGAGTTGCTGGCCGAGCGCAATGTCGAGATTGACGATGAGATCGCATCGAATATCGACAGTCACGGCATCAAGTCGGTCTATGTGCGCTCGACGTTGAGCTGCCAGTCCGAGCACGGCATCTGCCGGCTCTGCTACGGGCGCAACTTGGCCACCGGCAAACTGGTGGACATCGGCGAAGCGTGCGGGATCATCGCGGCCCAGTCGATTGGCGAGCCGGGTACGCAGTTGACCCTGCGCACCTTCCACACCGGCGGCGTGGCCTCGGCCGACGACATCACCCAGGGTTTGCCGCGTGTGCAGGAGATCTTCGAGGCCCGCGTGCCGAAGGGCAAGTCGCTGCTGGCCGAGATCGACGGCGTGGCGCAGGTGGTCAAGGACGATAACGGCGTCCGCACGGTCAAGATCATCGCCTCGGAAGTCTATACCGACGAGTACATCCTGCCGAAGGGCTTCATCTCCCTGGTCGTGAACGAGGCGGAGGTCTCCGAGGGCCAGGTGGTCGCCGAGAGCAACAACAGCGAGAGCAGCGAGCCGCCGATCATGGCCCGGCTGGCCGGCAAGGTGTTTGTCTACGGCGACCGGATCGTGGTCAGCCAGGAGGATCGCGAAGAGCGCGAGCTGATTGTGCCGCACACCGCGCGCATGCGGGCGGAGACCGGTGCACGGGTGCAGGCTGGGCAGCAGCTCACCGATGGCAGTGCGAATCCGCAGGAACTGCTCGACTTGCAGGGCCGCGAGGCCGTGCAGCGCTACCTGGTGAACGAGGCTCAGAAGGTGTACCGTAGCCAGGGCGTGAACATCAACGACAAGCACGTCGAGGTGATCGTGCGCCAGATGCTGCGCCGCGTGCGGATCGAGGAACCCGGCGACACCGGCCTGCTCCCCGGCGAGCTGATCGAGGCCGCCGAGTTCCGCCGCCTGAACAACGACGTTGTCAGCCAGGGCGGCGAGCCGGCCACAGCGGCCACCGTGCTGCTGGGCATCACCAAGGCGTCGCTGAACACCGACAGCTTCCTGTCGGCGGCATCCTTCCAGGAGACGACCCGCGTACTCACCGACGCGGCGATCACCGGCAAGGTGGACTACCTGCGCGGCCTGAAGGAGAACGTGGTCATCGGCAAGCTTATCCCGGCCGGTACCGGTATCGAGAAGCGCATCGAGAAGCGCGATGAACTGGTGGACGAGATGGCGCGCATGATGGAGCAGGGCCAGGTCAAGGCCGAGCCGATGATCACCGGGCGCACCCCTGACGAGGTGAAGCGGGCCGAGGCGCTGCTGGGCCTGGGCAACCTGACAGCGGCGGCACCCGCCGAGGGTGTGGGCGTCGATATACTGCGCGCACGCCTAGAGGCACTGCTGGCCGAAGCAGACGCGGACGAGGGCGACCTTCCCCTCGACGCGGACGAGGGCGACCTTCCCCTCGACGTGGACGAGGGCGACCTTCCCCTCGATGTGGACGAGGGTGACCTTCCCCTCGACGCGGACGAGGGTGACATTCCCCTCGACGCGGAGTAGAGTCTTGCTCGGGGCTGCGCCCTCAAACCTACGTTCTGTTTGGCTTGGGCGGCTTCGCCGCTCAAACCAAACAGAAAAATACGTGGGGGCGGTGAGCCGCCCCCACACCCCCACCGGCAGGTGATGGGCACGAATCAGATCCGCCAATATGCCGCCGCCCTAGGTGCCTTCGCCGCGCTGCTGATCGTCTTCCTGGCCGCCCCGCAGTTGCCCCTACGCTACCTGATCGATGCCGGGTATGAGGAGGGTGTTGGCAGCGACCTACCCTTCCTGCGGGGGTTCAACGTCGCGGAGTCCGATGTCCACGGTACCTACCGCTGGACGGATGACGGGGCCACAATCCGCGTGCCAGGGGTGGGATATCGACCGCTGGCCTTGCGGCTGCGCTTCTTCCCCGTGGGTGCCGAGACGATGGCCGTCGGTCCACGTTCCACCGATGTCTATGCCGATGGGCTGCGGCTGGCCAGCCTGCCGGTGATCGCCACCGGCTCGACGCAGACCATCCTGGTGCCGCCGTCGGCCAGCGGCACCCTAGCGATTACACTGCGGACGACCACCTTCAGCCCGCCGGGGGATGCCCGCCGCCTGGGCACGCCGCTGGGTGCGGCGGAGGTGATCTCGCTGTCCGGCGGCGGCCTCGTGGCCCCGGACTGGCCGGCGACCATGGCCTGGCTTGGCGCGGCGGCCATGGTGTGGCTGGCGCTGCGGCACGCGCTGGGTAGCGGCGGCCCGGCGGGCCGTCTCCACGGGGTGTTTGTCGCCCTGGTGGCCATCGCGGCCATCCTCGACCCGCCACGCTGGGCGGCTGGGGCCGGGGCCGCCCTGATCGCGGCGGCGCTGGCCTATCCCCTGGCGGTCGGCCTGCGCGCCGGGCTGCCGCCCCTGGCCCGCCGGCTCGCCGTGCCGCTCGATGCGCCGACCTTGGGGGGGCTCAGCGCCATCTGTGTGATCGCCTTCGCCATGCGCTACGGGGGGCGGATCTACCCCAGTTCAATGCACGGCGACATCGGGTTCCAGATCAACCGCTTCAACGACGCCGCCTGGGGCCTGATCTTCATCCTCTCGAAGAATCGCGGGGTCGATTTCCCCTACCCGCCGGGGCCGTATCTGGTAGTCGCCCCGCTCACCCTGCTCGGCATCAGCCCCAGCACCATCCTGCCGTTTGGCGCGGCCCTGGCCGATGCCCTGGGGGCGGCGGTGATCTACGCGATTGCCAGCCGGGTGATGTGTATGCGCGCCGCCCTGCTGGCTGCGGCGGTCTACGTGTTCACGGCGGCCACGCTCATGACCACCTGGTGGTCGTTCGATACCCACATCTACACGCAACTCTTCCACCTGCTAACGGTCGCGGCGCTCTGCTGGGCCATGGAGGCGTGGCAGGGGAATGATCGGCGGCGGCGGCTGGCCTGGGGCGCGGCGGTGTTCGTGCTGCTGAACCTCGTCTTCCTCGGGCACTTCGGGTTTCTGATCAACACGGCCTTGCTGGTGGGCATGCTGACGGCGCTGACCTGGCTGATCAGCTGGCGCGGCGCAGCCTGGGCTCAGGCGGCGCGCTGGCCGTTGAGCCTCGCCCTCGGCGGCGCGCTGATCTTCGCCGGGGTCTGCTTCTACAGCGCCTACATTCCGCTGTTCCTGAGCCAGATCGCGACAGCCAGGGTGGGCGGGCTGAGCGCGGTGGCCGGGCGTGCCCCGGCGAGCCGGGCGGTGATGTGGGATACGCTCTGGCGGGCCGGGCTGCTCACCCATTTCGGACTCTTCCCGATCCCGCTGGCCCTGGGCGGGATCGGGATGCTCGCCCGCGACCGGGCGGAGGGCCATGGGCTTGGCCGCCGCCAGGTGGTGCTGGCGCTGATGCTGGGCAGTCTGGCCGTAGGGATTTGCTTCGCCGCGCTGCCGTTCATCACCCTGGCCACCAACAGCCCGCGCTGGCTGATGTTTCTGGCTTGGGTGGTGGCCCTGGGCGCGGCCATGGCCAGCGAGGCGATCTGGAGGCGCGGGTGGGCCGGGCGGATTGCGATTCTGGCCATGGGCACCGTCGTACTGGCCAACACCGTCTGGATCTGGATCGCGCCCATGCTCTGGCGCATCCGCCCGCCGGAGCCGTTTTAGATTGCAGGTTTGGCGTGACGCGGAGACGTGAAAAGGCGAGGCGGCGCTAAGTGCCCGTCCTCGCCTTTTCGCGTCCTCGCCACACAATAACGCTGAACTGAACCGTTCAGGACAGGGGCAGCCGCTACGATCCGCCCAGGAATCTGCGCACAGCCGTGCCAAACATCGCGGGTAGCAGCGCGGTGAGCGCCCCGGATACTCGCAGCAGGCCGGAGGCCAGGGCCGAGCCTTCCACTGCGGTGTCCCATGCTGGCGAGGGGAAGGCCACCAGGCCGATCAGCAGGGCCGCCCCGGCAAGTACGGCCTGAGCCAGCCCGAGTACCCCGCCGAGCAGGTGGTCGATCCAGCCGAGGAACAGCAGGCCGGCGAAGATCCGCAGCAGCGAGGCGACGAGACTGGCGATGGCGCTCACCAGCAGCAGCACCGCCACAAACCCGATCACCCCCGCCAGTTGCGGCTCGGCGATGAATGAGCTGAGCCATGCGGCCACGTCGGGGCCGAAGCGCCCGGCCATGGCCACGCCGACGATCAGGCCAACTATCGCCAGCACCTGGCGGATAAGCCCCCAGTACACGCCAAGGATCACAAAGATCCCCGCGCCAATCAGGAGTGTCAGATCAAGGTTGTTCACAAACATTACCCTAGATGTAGGGGCGGCTCGCGAGCCGCCCCTACGAGATCGATCATCCATCAGATTTCCCGCCCCGGCCGCTGCGGCGGCGGCGGCGCTGGCCGGACGAGTTCGCAGCCTGGGCGGGCGGGGGCGACGTGGCGGGGGCGGCCTTGGGCTGTGCCGGGCGGACGTCCGTGGGCGGAGTGGTCTGGCGTGGCTCACGCTGCGGAGGGCGGGGCGGTCGGCGCGGCTCGCGCTGGGCGTGCGGATCGGTGGGGGCGGCGTCTCTGGGAGCGGGCGGCGCGCTCGGGGCGGCCTTCGAGCCAAGCCCATCGCCGCCGTCATCCTCCAGCAAGCTCAGATCCTCCAGCAGATCGTACTGGTCGATCTCATCGCGCAGCTTGCGGCGCTCGCCGCGATCACGCTCGTGGCTGCGCTGGCGCGGCGGGGCCGCCGGGGCGATCCCCTCGACGTTACGGGCGCGGGCGGTGGCCGCCACCTGGGCGCTGGCCACCTCGACGGCGGACATATCGTAGGTCTCGATCATCCCGCTGCCGGACAGATGGACGATCAGCTGCTGCTTGATCACGTGCTGGCCGACGATCTCGCCGGGGCCGTCGGGCGTCTGCACCCAGGTGCCGCGCCGGGGCAACTCGCCGCGCATCTCGACATACTGCTCGTGCTCGTAGGCGAGACAGCAGAGCAGGCGACCGCAGACGCCGGAGATCTTGGCCGGGTTGAGCGGCAGGTCCTGATCCTTGGCCATCTTGATGCTGACGCGGGCGTAGTCGGGGAGGAAGGAGGCGCAGCAGAGGACGCGCCCGCACGGGCCGATCCCGCCGAGGAGCTTGGCCTCGTCACGCGGGCCGATCTGGCGCAGCTCGATCCGGCTCTTAAAGGTGCGGGCTAGGTCGCGCACCAGCACGCGGAAATCCACGCGCTTATCGGCGGTGAAGTAGAAGGTGAGGCGCGACCCGTCGAAGCTATACTCGGCCTTCACCAGATGCATAGGCAGGCTGTGTTCCCGGATCTTCTCCGCGCAGCGAGCCAGCACCTCCTCGTGGTGCCCCTGGAGCAGCCGCTGCCGCTCAAGGTCGATCGCCTCGGCCCGGCGCAGCACCGGCTTCAGCTCGCCGATGATCTCGCTGTCTGTGACCTCCTGGTGCGGGTAGGCCACCTTGGCCAACTCCAGGCCGCGCACCGTATCCACGATCACGTAGTCGCCCTGAGCCAGTTCCACATCGCGCGGGTCGAAGTAGTAGGTCTTTCCGCTGTCCTTGAATCGCACGCCGACGACAATTGGCATAACGTATCACGATGTGGCCAGGATATGACGTAGAGACGCCCCGGCGGGACGTCTCTACGTCATATCCTGGCCGATTCTATTTCGTGCCAAGCACCTTGAAGGCGCTCACCAAATGCTGCTTCCCCTTGAGCTGAAGCTGGCCCATCTCCTGGAGGTTGAATCCCGCCCGCACCATTTGGGCGGTGTCGTCGCCGATAAAGACGCTGCCGGGTTCGGCGGCGCTCTCCAGGCGCGAGGCGGTGTTTACCGTATCGCCGATGGCGGTGTACTCCAGGCGGTGGCGGGTGCCGAAGAATCCGGTGAATGCCGTCCCGGTGTTGACGCCGATGCGAATACTGAAGGCTTTGCTCGGCTCCCACTTATCTACCAGGCGCTTCTGGGCGGCCTGCATCTCAAGGGCAGCCGCCACGGCACGCACGGCGTGCTGGTCATCGACGGGCTCATCTGGCAGTCGGGGGGCACCGAATATGGCCATGATACCATCTCCGATATATTTGTCCACCGTGCCGTTATAGAGGAAGATGACCTCGGTCATCTCGTGCAGGTACTCGTTGAGCAGATCCTGCACCTCGCGTGGCGAGAGGCGCTCGGAGAGCGAGGTGAAGCCCTTCACATCGGCGAAGAGCACGGAGACCACCTGCTCCTGGGCCTCCCAGAGCTTGCCATACTCGGCGACGTAGATGGCGAGACGCTGGGCGACATTGGGCGAGAGGAAGCGCTCCAGATTCTGGCGCAACTGGCCCTGCTGGCGCAACTCCTCGGTGAGACGGGCGCGCTCGATCGCCACCGCCGCGATGTTGGCAATCGCCGTGGTCAGGTCGCGGTCGCGCTCGGTGAACTTCTCGCGGCCGGGCGAGTCGAGCAGGATGACGCCGATGGTCACGCCCTGGAGCAGCAGCGGCGTGCAGATCGCCGAGCGGATGTTCGCGCTGATGATGCTGTCGGATCCGGCGAAGTCGAGGCGGGCATCCTTGGTGAGTACCGCCTCGCCGCCCTCCATGGCTTTGCGCACGATGCTGCTCGAGATCGCCACGTCGCCGGTTCCGGCGGGCAGCACCACTCGCGGCACCAACTCCTCGCCCTTGCGCAGCATCAGGAAACCGCGCTGCGCCGGGACGACACGCATGATCTCCTCCATCACCAGGTCGAGCAGTTCGCGAAAGTCCACCACCTGGTTCAGGCGCATACCGATGGTGTAGAACTCCTGGAGGTTGATCGCCTCGGGCGGCAACTCGTGAATTTTGACCACGCGGGCCTCGGAGGCCAGGGGAAAGTAGCGGCTGTCATCGAGGACGACGCTTTGGGCGGCGCGATCCTCGAACTGCAACTCGAACGGCCCTACCCCGATCACATCACCGTCGTTGAGCTGCTCCTCCTTCACCCGCAGGCGGTTCACCGTCACGCCGTTGCGGCTGTTCAGGTCGGTGAGCCATGCCTGTCGGCCACGCAGTTCGATGTGGACGTGCTTGCGCGAGACGATCGCGTGGTTCAGGACGATCTCGTTATCGAGCTGGCGACCAATGGTTACGCCCCGATTATTGATCGCGAAGGTGCGCTGTTCGCCATTGACGGTAACCGAGATACGGGCCATAGCGCGGCTCCTTCTAGGCTAAGGTTACGAGAGATCGGCGACAGTTCCCGCGCATCAGCACGCGCTGCATGCGGGCAAACGCGAACGCCGTTGTAAACCTTGCCTAGATGAATAGATCAGCATATGCACAGCGTTAATCAGGGCTGTGTCGGCCATGATAGCAGACGCACGGGGGGCGGGCAAGCCGTGATGCTGCTACGTCAGGGCTGAGGCAACGGCACCTCCCGCTAGAGGTGTGGGGACGGCGGTGCCCATTTTCTGTTGGGTCTGGTTGGCCTCGCCGTCCCAGCCCAATATAGCAGTCCTATTCCAGTTGTGAAGAAGGAGTCAAGGCTTTAGCCGGCCTTATCCGGCTAAAGCCTCGACTCCACGCAACAACCCCAAGAGGATTGCTATAAAAGGCGAGTCTGGGGCGCTGCCTCAGGGCGGTTGCCCCAGTTCTGAGTTCCCTTGCCACACCCCCCCCCTGCTGCTATAATCCTGCCGCACGGCATGCTACGGGGACGGCTTTATTATGCAGAAATTCGAGACGCGCGTGGGCCAGTTCGGCCTGGTCGGCGGGGTTCGCCAGCCGACGAGCGACCTCGCCTTGGTTGCCAAGCCGGACTCGCTGTTCGCGCCCGAGTCCCACAAAGGCACGCTTTATATCATTGTGGAGGCCGCTGCGGCGGCACCGCGCAGCCAGCATGCGTGCCTGCTGGCCGTCCGCACCGTGCGCCGCGCCTTTTACGAGGATACCACCCTCAGCATTGCGGCGGCCATGCGCGGGGCCATCGCCGCCGCCAACCGAGCGATCTACGAGCAGAACATCGCGCAGTCGGCCGGCAAGCGGGCCACCGTCGGCATCACGGTGGCCGTCCTCAAAGAGAGAGACCTCTTCGTGGCCCAGGTGCAGCCGGCCCAGGCGTATGTGTTGAGCGAGAGCCTCCTGCGCGCCATGCCGGCCCACCCCTCGTGGGATCCGGCCCACGTCAGCGTGGCTCCCTTTACCCGCAGCGGTGCCCTGGGGGCTAGCCTGTTCATCGACCCGGAGATGTACCGCTGCACCCTGCGCCCCGGCGAGTCGGCGATCCTCTGTAGCAGCGGCTTTGCCGAACTGCTCGACCGCAATGAGACCGACCGCCTGCTGCACATCCAGGATCCCGCCGCCGCCGTGGAGGGGCTGCTCCAGGTTGCCGAGCAGCAGCGCCTGGACGATGCCCACGCCCTGGTGATTGAACTGCGCCCGCCGCTCAGTCCGGCAGCCCAGCAGGTGCCCCTCGGCGTCACCGGCGTGAGCGGGCGCGGCTGGCTGGCCGCCCACGCGCTGCGCCGGTGGCTCACGGCGCTTACGGGCGGGGCCTCGCACGCCCTCCGCAGGCGACCGATGCCCCCCGCCGAGAAGGGGCCGCCCTCGCCCGACCCCCTGCACACCATGCCCGATCTTCCGCAATACCCGGTAAACCCGCTGCCGCTGCCGCTGCCGATTGATATGGGCGTGAGCCTCGGCGCACGCTACGTCCGCGAGAGCGAGGAGCGCGCGCTACGCGGGCACAGGCCGGACGCCGCCAGCCCCGAGTTGCCGCCCTCGGCCTACCTCGGTGAGGGCTTCTACCCCGCGTCGTCGCGCCCGATCGACCTCGGCGATGGCCCAGCCCTCGCCGCTAAAGCCAGACCCTATCGCACCCGCTACGAGATGCGCCCCCTGGTGGATCTGAGTTGGGGCGAGCGCCTGGCCCTGCCCTTCCGCCTGGCCAGTCTCGCAATCGACGATGTCCGGCGCAGTTGGCGCGTCCGCCCGACGACGCCGCCCCAGGTCGTGCGCGGCCAAGGTCTTTCGTATCGCCGCACGCGCCCGCCCTTCCCCTGGCTGCTGCTGTTTGGCCTAGTGCTGGTCATCTCGGCCTTGATCGTCTACGGGATGACCCTCACCACCCAGAACGACCAGCAGGTCGCCCTGGAATACTTCACCGCCGCCGAGAACCGCCTGGCCTCCGTGCGCGAGGCGTCGAGCGAGGTCAGCGCCCTCGACTCCCTCGATCTGGCCCGTCAGGCGATCAACGAGGTGCGGGCCAGCCCCATCGTCACCGACACCAACCCGGTGCTCTGGCTGCGCTACCAGGAACTCCAGCGCGAGTACGAGCGCGCCCTGGCCGCCGTGCAGCGGCTCACCTTCTTCGCTGGCCCGGTGCTGCTGTCTACCCATCCCCAGCCCAACGGCAGCTTCTCCGACATTATCGTGCCCCCGGCCACCACCACCATCACCGACCCGAACCGGCTTGATGGCCTGCGCTACCTCTACACGCTCGACGGCGACAAGGCGAACGCCCGGCTCTACCGCATCCCGCGCGACGGCGGCGTGCCCCAGCCCTACCTGACCCCGAGCAACTCCGTCGGCACGGAGATCGTCGGCCCGCTCCGCGCCGCCCTCTGGCGGATCGACCAGGTGGTGGCGGTAGATCAGGCTCCCAGCGGCTTCGGCTACTATTTTCTCCATAACGGCAGCGAGTGGAGCTACTCGAAGCTTGGCGGCAGCGAGATCTGGTCCGTGCGCGACCGGCTGAGTATCAAGGAGTACGACGGCAACCTCTATGTCTGGGGTGCCGTTATCAACGAGGTACTCAAGTTTAGCTCCGGCAGCTACGGCGACACGCCCGAGTATTGGCTCGACCCGGCCAGCCTCACCAATGTGGACATCAGCAGCGTGGTGGATATAGCGGTGGACGGGGAGATCTACCTGCTCAAGTCCAACGGCAATGTGCTGATCTTCAGCCAGGGCCGCCTGGTGAGCGAGATCAAGCCCGAGACGATCACCCCGCCGATTAGCGCGGCGACCCGCTTCTTCATCACCAATGACGGTTTCGGCGGCGGGTCGATCTTTCTGGTTGAGAAGCAGAATGAGCGGATCATCCAGATGGACAAAGTCACAGGCAACGTCATCCAGCAGGTCAAGGCGCGCCCCGATGGCGACCTGCACCTCGACCACCTCGACGGGATCTCCGTGGACGCGAGCGGCTCGCGTCCGATCCTCTACTTGGTGAACGGCGGCCAGATCATCCGCGCCGAGCTACCGGATCCGCCCCGGCCCTTCCGCAGCCAGAGCGGGACGCCGACGCCGATGAAGCCATGAGCGCGCCCCTCCCAGCCCGGCTATGTGCGCTCATCATGCTCCTGCTCGTCCTGGTCGGCTGCGCCGCCCCCGACAGTTCCATCGACGGCAACACCGGCGTGGGCCGCAGCAGCCCCGAGGCGGCGGTCGACGGGTTCCTAGAGGATCTGAACAACGCGCTCAAATCGCCCAACTTGAGCGACCCGGCGGTGCAGCGCAGTTGGGCCGAGCGGCTGGCCGGCTACTTCGCGCCGGGCGAGCGGATCGACCAGCGCGCCGCCTTCATCGGTATGCTCGGTGGGTTCGCCGACAGCGCCCAGCACCCAGTTATCGGCAGCAGTGTGAAACTGGCGATCACCTACAGCCGCGTGGAACTGCTCAGCCACGATGGCGATCTGGCTGTGGTGCGGGTGGTGGACGGTGCCTTCGATCTGCGCTGGCTCGACGCGCAGGGCGAGGTGCTGCGCGAGCGTACCGGCAGCCTCATCGAATTGCTCGGCCAGAAGAGCGGTGGCCTGCCGGTGCTGCGCGTCGATGGACTCTGGTTCCTGACCGAGCGGTAAACCCTGCTGGGTATGCGCGGCCAGGGCTGATGCAACGTCGCTGGGGCTGCGCCCCAGACCGCGCTTTTGGTTGGTTTTCGGCGGCTTCGCCGCCAAAAACCAACCAAAAAAGATCGTTCGGGGGTGG
>CAISPW010000395.1 GCA_903887465.1 uncultured Oscillochloris sp.
ATTTGTGCAGGTACAACACCACAGCGATGCCGTGATGGGTTCATCATAGCACACTTGTATGGATTTCGCAACGTCAGCGAACGAAACAAAACGCAATGAAACGCAACAAAACTAAATGGTTCTTATGAACGCAAACGATACTGTATCCAAGTGGCGGTTGCCGGTTGCCTTCTTCCCTATTGTCTAACCTATGGCCACACGCACCAACAACTCGCCGCAGCCCCAGCCCGCCGCCGCCGCACCGCCCACGCGCATCCGGCTTGAGCGCTGGCGAATCAACGCCGTGCTGCTGCTCTGCCTGCTGCTGATTGCACGAGTGGTGGCCCGCCTCGCGGATCTCCAGGTATCTCAGCACACGGCCCTCTTGGCCCAGGCTCGCTCCGAGATCGACCAGCAACTGCCCATCCAGGCCCAGCGCGGCATGATCACCGACCGCCTCGGCAATGTGCTGGCGATGGACGTGGACCGCGAGAGCCTTTGGGTCGTGCCCACCCAGATCAGCCCGGAGCAGGCTCCGCGCCTCGCCCTTACCCTGTCGGCCCTGCTGGGCAAGGATCCTCAGGAGATCCTCAAAATCCTCACGAGTGATCTGTATTGGCTGCCGGTGGCGCGCTGGCTCGATCCGGCCGTGGCCGCCAAGATCGACGCACTCAAAGCGCCGGGCCTGCACTGGCAGTATGAGCCGCGCCGCGTCTACCCCCAGGGTACCTTTGCTGCCCAGGTGATCGGTGCCGCTAACTACAACGGCGTCGGGATCAGCGGAGTCGAGGGCTTCTACAACGATCAGCTCCAGGGAATCAATGGCAGCGTGCAGGCTGAGTTTGATCCAAAGCAGAACCCAATCGCCATCGCGCCATCGCGCACCATCCCACCCCGCAACGGCGCAAACCTAACCCTGACAATCGACCCGCTGGTGCAGTATGTGATCGAGCGCGAACTCCAGATGGCGATCGAGAAGCATCACGCCGATGGCGGCAGCATCGTGGTACTCGACCCGAAAACCGGTGCGATCCGTGGCATGGCCAGTTGGCCAAACTTCGACCCCAACCGCTATGGCGACTACCCGGTCGATGTCTACGGGCGCAACCCGGCGATCAGCAATCTGTACGAGCCGGGCAGCACCTTTAAAATGATCACGGTGGCGGCGGGCCTGCAGACCCGCAGCTTCACCGCCGACACGCTGGTCAATGATACCGGCACGATCTATCGCTTCGGCCAGTCGCTGAGTAACTGGAACGGTGGCGGCAACGGGATGATCGACCCGGCCCACGTGATCTACTTCTCTAGCAATGTGGGTGCCCTCCAGTTTAACGAGATCACCGGGCCTGAGAAGTTCTACAGCATGGTGAGTAAGTTTGGCTTTGGTAAGCCCACCGGCGTCGATATGGGCGGCGAGGAGAGCGGCATTGTCAACAGTTGGGGCACCGCTGCCTACAACGATATCGGCCTGCTCACCAATGCCTACGGCCAGGGCATCTCCGTCACACCCCTGCAGATGGTGCAGGCCGCTGGGGCCATCGCCAATCATGGCGTGATGATGCGGCCCTACATTGTGGAGCGGCGCTGTCATGCCGAGCATTGCACCGACATCGCGCCCACGCAGGTCGGCCAGCCGATTGATCCGGAGGTGGCATGGACCGTCCGGCGTATGCTGGTGAACTCGGCCAACCACTATGCCCCCGTGGTCTGGGAAACTAAAACCGGCAATTCTGACGACCAGTGGCTCGTGCCGGGCTTCCAGGTGGGCGCAAAGACCGGCACATCCTCGATCCCGCTGGCCGACGGCGGCTACGACCCGAGCTATACCATCGGCTCGGTGCTGGGCTTCGCCCCCGCCGAGGACGCCCGTTATGTGGTGCTGGTGAAGATCGACCGCCCCAAGGACGATATCTGGGGCGTCACCACCGCCGTCCCGGTCTACTATAGCGTGGTGAACCAGCTCCTGCGCTATGAGAAGATCCCGCCCGACCCGGCCCTGGCCGCCCCTGGCCAAGAGATTCCGGGGGTGACGACGCTGGCTACGCCAACACCGTGACGGCGTGATGTGTAGCGTGTGTGACGTTTCATCTACGCCACGCATCACGCCAAGTTCGCAGGGCAGTTGCAAAGATACTGGGGCTGCGCCCCAGACCGCGCTTTTTGTGGATGTTTGGCGGCGAAGTCGCCAAACATCCACAAAAAATCTTTCGGAGGTGGCGACGCCACCCCCAACCCCCCGCCAGAGACGACTTTGCACCAACCCTGGCCAAGTTCGGCCCCCACAAAGGATGATGCTATAATTGCCCTCGGCTGTACCCTGGAGATGCAGCCATCCCGGTCAGCGGGGATGTGAGGAGGGCAGCGTGTTACGACTCGTTCATGTTCTATATGGTGTACAGTCGCGATCATACCGCCAGATGCCTCATATCCCTTATCAATGGCAGGATCTGGACTTTGGCGACGCGGTGACGGACTCGCGCGAGGTTGAGCCGGGGACGCTCTTCATCGCCCTGGATGGCGAACGCACGAATGGACATGTTTTTCTGGCCGATGTGATTGCACGCGGCGCGGCGGGGGCGCTGGTCTCTCGCACCGAGGTTGAGGCCCGCAGCGCGGCGCTAGCCCAGAGTGCGCGACCCTGGGCCATGATCGACCCGGCGACGGGCGCGGGACTCGCCAATGCCGCCCCCGGCACGTGCCTTCTCATCGCCGTAGACGACCCGCTGATGGCCATGCAGCGGCTGGCCGTCTACCATCACCGTCAACTCACGCCAACGGTTGTTGGTATCACCGGTAGCGTGGGCAAGACCTCGACAAAAGATGTCGTGGCGGCAGTTCTCAGCCGCCGGTTCCGCACCTTAAAAAGTAAACGCAGCTTTAACAGTGAGGCCACGCTGCCCACGTCTCTGCTCAGTCTTACGCCCGACCACGAGGTGGCGGTGCTGGAGATGGGGATGTGGGCACCGGGCGAGATCCGCTTCCTGGCGAGTCTCGCCCGGCCACAGATTGGTGTGGTGACGAATGTTGGCCCGTCACACATGGAGCGGCTCAAGACCATCGAGGGGATCGCCCGTGCAAAGGGCGAACTGCCCGAGTCGCTCCCCGACAATGGCTGGGCCGTGCTGAACGCGGACGATGTGCGCGTGGCGGCGATGGCTGGGTACACCAACGCCCACGTCTTCACCTTCGGCCTCACGCCTACGGCTACGCTCTGGGCCGATCATGTGGTGAGCTATGGGCTCGACGGGATCAGCCTGCGCGTCCACTATGGCGATATCTGCTTAGATCTGCGGCTGCCCATGATCGGTCGCCATAGCGTCTACGTCATCCTCGCGGCAATCAGCGTCGGCCTGATCCTGGGCATGGGCTGGGACGATATCATCGCCGGCCTGCACGACCCCGCCGCGCAGCCCCGGCTGCAGGTGCTGCCCGGCGCCGCAGGCTCGACCCTGATCGACGACTCGTACAACGCGGCGCCCATCTCGGCGCTGGCCGCGCTCGACCTGCTCGCCGACACCGCTGGTCGACGGGTAGCCATCCTCGGCGATATGCTGGAACTGGGGATGGCCGAGGAAGAGGGCCACCGCCAAGTCGGCCAGCGGGCGGCCGAGGTCGCCCAGTTGCTCATCACTATCGGTCGGCGGGCCAGGTGGATCGCCGAGGCCGCCCAGATGGCCGGCATGCCCGCCGACCAGGTTATGACCTTCGACACGAGCGCGGAGGCGGCCAGCGCCACCCGCCCGCTGCTCCAGCCGGGCGACCACGTCCTGGTCAAAGCCTCACGCGGGATGGAGCTTGAGCATGTCGTCGCAGCACTCCAACGTCGGCCCGAAGAGGAGATGTAAGTGGACGTTCTACGTGCGGTGCTGGTGCAGGATATGGCCCGTGCCCTCCTACTGGCCGCAGCGGCGTTTATGCTCACCCTGTTTGTCGGCGCGTGGTGGGTGAAGTTCGCCCGCCGCCATAAGCTCGGCAAGCAGATCCGCATTGATGGCCCGCAGAGCCATATGACGAAGATGGGCACGCCCACCATGGGCGGCGTCATGATCGTTAGCACCGTGGTACTGCTCACGGTATTGTTTAACCTCGTCGACCGCTGGTCGATGCTGCTGCCCCTTGCAGTCCTGGTCAGCTTCGCGGTGCTGGGCGGCATCGATGACTGGATGACCCTCACCAAGGCTCAGTCGAAGACCTACGGCTTTACGGTGCGCTATAAGTTTCTGCTGATGCTGGCGGTGGCCTTTATCGCCAGCCTGGCCCTCTACCTGCCCAAGCCCTTCGGCCTAGAACACGCTGGCCTGGTGCAGATCCCCTTCATCGGCGAGCGCAACATCGGGGTCTGGTTCATCCCGATTGCGACGCTGATCATCGTCTTCATCTCCAACGCGGTGAATATCACCGACGGCCTCGATAGCTTGGCCGGCTGGAACCTGACCATGGCCTTCGCCGCCTATGGCGTGATGACCTTCCTGGCCGAGCCACGGCTGACCAACCTGATGGCCTTCAGCTTCACCCTGGTGGGGGCATGCGCGGCCTTCCTCTGGTACAACGCCCATCCGGCCCAGGTCTTTATGGGCGACCTCGGCTCCCTGGCGCTGGGCGCGGTGCTGGCCATCGTGGCCCTTCAGTCTCAGCAGTGGCTGCTGCTCCCGGTCGTCGGCGTGATCTTCATCGTCGAGGCGCTCTCCAGCATGCTCCAGACCGGCTACTTCAAGTGGACGAAGCACCGCTACGGCGAGGGCCGGCGGATCTTTAAGATGGCCCCTCTGCACCACCACTTTGAACTCCTGGGCTGGAGCCAAGTGCAGGTGACCCAGCGCTTTGTGCTGATTGGCACGGTGGCCGCGATGGTCGGGATCTCGCTGGCGATCACCTTCGCCCGGCCCAGCCCCGACACCCAGCGTGCGACCACGCAGCCTGCGGTGGTGGTCGAGACGTTGGGGCAGTAGGATGTTTCAATGCCGTTTGGGGCTGCACCCCAAACCTGCTTCTTGTTGGGGCTGGGTGGCTTCGCCGCCTAGCCCCAACAAAAAAACTGTGGGGGCGGCGATGCCACCCCCACACTCCCACCGACTATGAATCTACGCGGCAAGCGCATCCTGGTGATGGGGCTAGGGGTTCACGGCGGCGGGTTGGGGGTGGCTAGGTGGCTGCTCCGCCAGGGTGCCCGCGTCACGGTCACTGATATGGCCGCATCCGACGCCCTAACTGCGCCCCTTGCCCAGCTCTCCGCTGCCGCCGCCCAGCTCGGCACCAGCGTCCACTACACCCTCGGCGAACACCGCGCTGAGGACTTCACCGGCAGCGACCTCGTGGTCGTCAACCCCGCCGTCCGCCCCGACTCGCCATGGCTGGCCCTCTGCCGCCAAGCTGGCACGCCGATTGAGACCGAGATGACCCTCTTCTTCCGGGCTTGCCCCGGCCCCATCCTCGGCGTTACTGGTACCAAGGGCAAAACTACCACCGCGCTGATGCTCGCCGCCATGCTGCGCGAGGCATTCCCCGACACGGTGGCCGCCGGGAACCTGCGGGTCTCGGCCCTGGAGTCTCTGGAGACGATCACCGCGCAGACGCCGGTGGTGCTGGAGCTGAGCAGCTTCCAGCTAGAGCGGCTCGGCGAGGCCGGGCTGAGCCCGCGCTACAGCCTGATTACCAACCTCTCGGGCGACCACGTGAACTGGCACGGCTCGATGGCCGCCTACACCCAGGCCAAGGCGCAGATCTTCGCCCACCAGGGAGCTGGCGGGGTGGTGGTGCTTAGTGCGGCGGACACCGGCCCCGGCAGCCCGATCTGGCCGACTGCAGACTACAGGGGCCGGATCATCCGCTATGACGTGGCAGCGGGGGCCGATGCAGAGGCCCGGATCGATGCCACTGGCAACCTCACTGTGGGCGACGAGACCCTGGCCCACGCGCGCGACATCCGCCTGCCCGGCGCGCACAGCCAGGCCAACGCTCTGGCCGCCGCCGCCCTGGCCCACAGCTTCGGGGTCAGTCCCACGCAGATCGCCACCGCCCTGCGCGGCTTCGCCGGGGTCGAACACCGCCTGGAGTTGGTACGCGAGATCGCCGGCGTGCGCTACGTCAACGATACCACCGCCACCAATCCGGCCGCCGCCCTGGCCGCCCTGGAGGCGATCACCACGCCGATCATTATGATCGCGGGCGGTGCCGACAAAGATCTGGAGTTCGCCGAGCTGGGGGCGGCGATTGTCAGGCGCGTGAAAGCGCTCGTGCTGCTGGAGGGCAGCGCGACCGTGCGGCTGTGGCAAATAATTACAATCTGTAGTAATCTACGATCATCGATCGACCATCTACAATCGGTCGCGGGGCCATACCACGACTTCACGGCAGCAATCAGGGCCGCGCGGGGGCGGGCCGAACCAGGAGATACCGTGTTACTTTCTCCGGGATGTGCAAGCTTCGGGATGTTCCGCAACGAGTTCCACCGTGGCGAAGAATTCCGCCGGATCGTCCACGGTCTCGCCGCCGGGGATGCCGAGTAGGGGCAACGCATTTCTTTCGCCCCTATCGAAAACAGGGATGACGTGACCAGATCCGACGACAACACCAATACCAATGACGCCCCCGCCCGCCCGCGCACCCCGGCGGCCTTCGCCATGCTCGGGGCGATCATGCTGATCTACGTGGCCAGCCTGGGCCTCAGCGTGGTCTTCTATGGGCTGAACAGCGGGGTCTTCCAGCCCAACCTGGCCACCCTGGTGCTGATGGGTGCCAAGGTGAACGACCGGATCGCCAGGGGCGACTACTGGCGGCTGCTGACCGCCACCTTCCTACACGCCAACCTGATCCACATCTTCTTCAACGGCTACGCCCTGTACGCCCTCGGGCCAGAGACGGAGCGAATCTACGGGACGTGGCGATTCCTGGGACTCTACGTCTTGGCTGGGCTGGCTGGCAGCCTCGCCTCGTACCTGATGTCGCCGGCCATCTCGGTGGGAGCCAGCGGCGCGATCTTCGGCATGATCGGCGGCCTGGGCGTGTTTTACTACCTCAACCGAGCGACCCTCGGGGACTTCGGTAAGGCCCAGGTGCAAAACATGGTCACCATCGCCATGGTCAACCTGTTCATCGGCTTCGCCGCCCAGGGCACAATCGACAACTGGGGCCACATGGGCGGGTTGGTCGGCGGGGCGCTGGCCGGGCTGGCCCTGGCCCCGCGCATCCAGATTGACTCACGCATCTACCCGCCAGTATTTCAGCGCGACTACCCGGCCCTGGGCTGGGCCGGGGCCGCCGCCCTGCTGCTGATGATCGCTGCGATGGTGCGGCTGCTGCCGCCCGCCTGAGCGGATCCGGCGCCGCGCGCCGCATCCCTCGGAAGGTATCACGGATGACCGAGCGAACTAACACGCCCGACTACGTACTCCTGGCAACCGTGGGTGCCTTGGTGTCCATCGGCCTGGTGATGGTCTACAGCGCCAGCTTCGTCGAGGCATTTACCGTCTACGAAAACCAGTATTACTACCTGCTGCGCCAAATCGTCGGGGCGACCATCGGCACGCTCGGGCTGCTGGTGGCCCAGCGCCTGCACTACAGCTTCTGGCGCACCTACTCGGTGCAACTGATGGCGCTGATCATCGTGCTGCTCTTCCTGGTGCTGGTGCTGCCAACATCGATGACCCAGGTCAACGGCTCGCGCTCCTGGCTACGCATCGGCGCGGGCGGGGTCTTCGGCCTGATCAGCGTGCAGCCCACCGAACTCTCCAAGCTGGCAATCATCATCTATTTCGCCGACTGGCTCTCGCGACGCAGCGAGAAACTCGGGAATGTGAGCTACGGCCTCATCCCCTTCGCCGTGATGCTCGGCTTCGTCTGCGGCCTGGTAATGCTTGAGCCAGACCTGGGCACCACCGTGGTGCTGATCGTGATCGCCGGGGTGGTCTACTTCGCAGCCGGAGCAAATGTCTGGCACGTGCTGGGGGCGGCGGGCCTGGGCGGCGTGGCCTTCTGGCTGATGATCAACGTGATGGGATTCCGCAACAATTTAAGGATCAAGGCATTCCTCGACCCCTGGGCCTACTACAGCGGGGCCGGGTTCCAGCCCATCCACGCCCTCTACGCCCTGGGCAGCGGCGGCGTCTTCGGGGCCGGGCTCGGCCAGGGGCGGCAGAAGTTCCAGTGGCTGCCCCAGGCATACACCGACGCGATCTTCGCAATTGTGGGCGAGGAACTCGGCATGATCGGCACCCTGGCGGTAGTGCTGGCCTTCGCCCTGATCGCCTACCGTGGCTATAAGATCGCCGGGCGGGCACCCAATCCCTTCGCCGCCCTGGTGGCGGTCGGCATCACCACCTGGATCTGCTTCCAGGCGCTGATCAATATCGCCGTGACGACCTCGCTCATCCCGTTTACCGGGCTCACGCTGCCCTTTCTCTCTTACGGCAGCAGCTCGCTCGTCACATGCATGATTGCCGTCGGCATCCTGCTCAATATCTCGCGGTACGCGGTGCCGCGTCAGGCCCAGGAGACCAGTGATGGCCCGATCATCCGCCGCCGGTCTGTACGCAGCTTCCTCAGCGATCTTTCTGTGTGGCGGGGGAACGGGCGGCCACGTCTACCCAGCGCTGGCGGTCGCCGCCGCGCTCGCCGCCGCTCATGAGGATGGGAGTCTCACCTATGTGGGCAGCGTCGGCGGCATGGAGCAGGCGATTGTGTCCCGCGAGAGCAACCTGCGCTTCCGGGCGCTGCCGGCGGCGGCCCTGCGCGGACGCGGGCCGATCCAGTTGGCGCAGGGCGCCGCCACCATGGCGGCGGGTACCCTGGCGGCGCGGGCAATCATCCGCGAGTTACGCCCGGCGGCGATCCTGGGCACTGGAGGGTACGTCTGTGTCCCGCTGTTCCTGGCAGCCCGCACGCTGCGGGTGCCGACCATGATCTACCTGCCCGATGTCGTGCCTGGGCTGGCGGTGAAGCTCCTGAGCCGAATCGCAACCATAACGGCGGTGAATGTGGAGGATGCGTTGCCGTATCTGGGCCTTCGAGCCGCTCAACACCCAACACCCAACGCCCAATCCGGGCGTCATGCGCGCAGCGCTCGGCGTTCGGCGTTCGTCGTCACCGGCTACCCGGTGCGGGCCGCGTTGTTCGGCCAGGATCGGGCGGCCTGCCGGAGGGATTTCGGCCTGGGCGAGGATCTGCCGGTGGCCCTCGTGTACGGCGGCAGCCGTGGGGCGCGCAGCGTCAACCGGGCGATTGCGGCGCTGCTGCCTGATCTCCTGGCCCGCTGCCAGATCATCCACGTCTGTGGGCGTGAGGGCGACGAGACCTGGCTGCGCGATGCGGCGGCGGGGCTCAACCCCGAGTTGCGAGGACGGTATAAGCTGTACACGTATCTGGAGTCGGGGGGCGGGGAGTGGGAGCTAGGGCTTGGAGATTCCCAACCCCTGGCTCCCACCGCCCAGCTTCGCACAATGACGAAGGCATTCGGCGCGGCCGACCTGGCGATCTGTCGGAGCGGCGCATCGACTCTGGCCGAGCTGCCGGCCGCAGGGCTGCCCGCCGTCCTGGTGCCCTACCCATATGTCCATCAGGACGAGAACGCCGACTATCTGGTGCGTCGGGGGGCTGCAGTGAAGGTAGATGACGCCGCGATGCTCGGCGGCGGACGGCCCCAGGACGGGGTGCTGGCCCGCGAGGTGATCCGACTCTTGGAAAATACACCCGAGCGAAGGCGTATGGCGGAGCAGAGTCGGGCGCTGGCCCGACCGGATGCGGCTCGGCATCTGGCCGAGATTCTCAGCCGCCTGGCAGGAAGGAGTGCTGGCCGATGAACAACGAGTGGCTCATATTGGTGCCTCTGGCCCAGACAGCGATCACCCTAAGCCTGAGTGGCTTCGCGCTCCTGGCGATCCTGATGGCGGTCGGCGGCTACGGCGGCTACCAGTCGGGTATCCGCAACATCCTGACAATCGCGGTCTGGTCAATCGCCGCCTACATCACCTGCGTGCAGGGCGGCAACGCTATCGTCGATCTCGTCAATCGGTTCTGGGAGAATTCGCCACGGATGATCGCCTTCGCCGTCGGCAGTGATGCGAACGCGGTCGCCCGCCTCGACCCGCTGATCCAGTCAGGCTTCCAGGTACCGCTGTTCTTCCGCTTCTTGGCCTTCATTGTGTTGGTGATGTTCGGCTTCTTCTTCAACCGCAAGGCAGCCTGGAAGGGTCCAGCCAGCAAGGAGCCGCTTGGCAAGCCCCTGGGTCTCTTCGTCGGCGGGCTGACCACGCTGGTCTGGACCAATGCGACCGTGGTATTCTGGACAGAGTTCAAGGCGAGCGGCGGCGGCGGCTTCGACAATCCGGTTACCAATATCCTGAACGCGCTCCCCGACGTAAGCCTGCTGCTTCCATCACTGATCGCGGTCTTCTTCCTTATCCTGATCATCCTGGTTCTTTTCTACTTCCCGAAAGTTTGGAAGCCCTAGCGTCAGTTGAGCGGGTTTTGGAGATCGCGAAGCGCTCCCCAAAACCCGCTTCCCTCATTATGCACTACCACATCGTCGGCATCGCGGGCGCCGGGATGAGCGCCATCGCAAACCTGCTGCTCGACCAGGGCCACGCCGTGAGCGGGTCAGACCCGGCCCACAACCGGCTCAGCGCCGCCCTGTCTGCTCGCGGGGCCAGCGTCTTCGTCGGCCATAGCCCCGCATACGTGCGCGGGGCCGACGCCCTGGTGGCCACGGCGGCGGTGCGCGCCGACCACCCCGAACTGGCGGCGGCGCGGGCCTGCGGCATCCCCGTCCTCAAGCGCGGCGATCTCTGGCGCGACTGGTCGCAGCAGCGGCGGGTGGTAGCGGTGGCCGGCACCCACGGCAAGACGACGACAAGCGCAATGATCACGGTGGCCTTGCGCGGTGCCGGGATGAACCCCGGATTCTTAATCGGTGCCGAGGTACCCGCCTTGGGCGGCAATGCGGCCTGGGGCGACCCGGACGCGCCCCTGGTGATCGAGGCCGACGAGTATGACCGGGCCTTCCTGAGCCTGCGCCCGGCCCTGGCGGTGATCACCAATATTGGGTGGGATCACCCGGACATCTACCCGAGTGCGGCAGAGTACGCCGTGGCATTCGCCCAGTTCGCCGCGAGCGTGGCCAGCCCGCGCCAGTTGGTACTCTGCGGCGATGACGCGGGTGTGGCCCAGCTCGATGCCCCCGAGGCGAGCTTCTACGGGATTGATGAGCGCCTGGCCAGCGACCCGGCATCCTGTCGGCTGGCCCCCCTGGACTGGACCGCCAGCGGTGTGGCGGCGACGCCTGTCGGCGGGGTGGGCTTCGATGTCTGGCGCTACGACCGGCGGCGCATGGCCCAGCGCCGGGTCGGCGCGCAGGAACTGGCTCTGCCCGGCCTGCATAATGTGCGCAATGCCATGGCCGCCCTGGCGACTGCCGCGCTGCTGGGGGCAGATCTGGCCGGCGCGGCGGCGGCCCTGGCCGATTTCCATGGCAGCGCGCGGCGCTTCGAGCTGCAGGGCGAGGCCAACGGGGTGACAGTGATCGACGACTACGGCCACCACCCCACCGAGGTACGGGCGACCCTGGCGGCCACGCGGATGCGCTACCCCGGTCGGCGGCTGATCGCCTACCTCCAGCCGCATACCTTCAGCCGCACCACAGCCATGCTCGACCAGTGGCCCGACGCCTGCGCAGGGGCAGATATTCTACTGGTGGGCGACATCTACGCCGCGCGCGAGCAGGGCGACCCGGCGGCGTTGGCCCAAACCCTCGTCGAGCGGATCGCCGCCGCCGGGGTGAGCGCCCGCTATAGCGGCGATGTGGCCGCCAGCGCGGCGGCCATGATCGGCCTGGCCCAGCCTGGCGATGTGGTGATCACCCTCGGCGCAGGCGACGGGGATCGGGTGGGGATGGAATTGTTGACCTATATGGGACGCATGTAAGGGCGAAGCATTGGCTTGGGCCTTTACCCCAAGCCAATGCTTCGCCCCTACCAGGCACGACATACCACAATGATGCATTGTACCGTACCACCCATACCCCTCACCGAGGCCGAGCCAATGGCCCGGCACACCTCGTGGCGGATCGGCGGGCCGACCCGCTATTACGCTGAGGTGTACGACGCCAACCAGGCCCGCGCCCTGGCTGCGTGGGCGTGCGGGGTCGGCGTGGAGTTGATCTGGGTGGGCGGGGGCACCAACCTGCTGGTGCGCGACGCCGGGTTCCCCGGCATAATCGCTCGCTACCGCGCCCAGAGCTGGCAGATTGATGATCTGGGCGATGCCGCTATCCTACAGGTTGAGGCCGGCGCATCACTGGCCGGGGTCGCCCGACGTATGGCCGGGCTAGGCTGGGCCGGCATGGCGTGGGCCGAGGGCGTCCCCGGCACCATCGGCGGTGCCGTCTTTGGGAACGTCGGCTGCTACGGCGGAGATATAGCCGGGCAGCTCCAGAGCGCGAGACTCCTGGTCGGCGGCGCAGAGGAGGAGTGGCCCGCCGAGCGTATGGCCTATGGCTACCGGCGCAGCGCCCTCAAGGATGGGGCCGCCCCGCCATCCGGCCCGCCGCCCCTGATCCTCGCCGCGTGCCTGCGGCTCCAGCGGGGCGACCCGGACGCCCTGGCCGCCACGATGGCGCGGATCGCCGTCGAGCGCAAGGCCAAAACGCCCTGGGGACGTTCGTGCGGCAGCGTGTTTAGGAACCCGCCCGGCCAGAGCGCCGGCCAGATGATCGAGCG
Source organism: uncultured Oscillochloris sp. (assembly GCA_903887465.1). Taxonomy (GTDB): domain Bacteria; phylum Chloroflexota; class Chloroflexia; order Chloroflexales; family Chloroflexaceae; genus Oscillochloris. Next base: position 12,687 of record CAISPW010000395.1, read on the forward strand.
CGCCGGCCTCAAGGGGATGCGCGTGGGCAACGCGGAGATCAGCCAGCGCCACGCCAACTATATCGTCAACCTGGGCGGCGCATCGAGCGCCGATGTCCTGAGCCTGATCGCTTTTGTCCAGGAGACTGTCCGGCGTCAGTTCGGCGTCGATCTTGAGCTAGAGGTTCGAGTCATATGAAAAAGATAATCGCAGTCCTGTTCGGCGGCCAGAGCGGCGAACACGAGGTCTCCCTCGTCTCGGCCCAGGCGGTGATCGCTGCCCTCGACCCGGAGAAGTACCAGGTGCTGCCGGTCGGCATCAGCAAGGACGGGCGCTGGCTGGCCGGGCCGGGGGCCATGCCGGCCCTGCTGGCTACCGCCGACCCGGCCCGCCTGCCGGCCAGCGCGGCGGCAGGAACCCACTACCCCGAGGAGCGCCTGGATGCGGCGGAGGAGATCGCCGCCCCGACGGCGCACGGCGGGCTGGATATACCCACCGTGGCCCGCTTGCTCCCGCCCGGCGTCGATGTGGTCTTCCCGATACTCCACGGCCCGATGGGCGAGGATGGCACCGTGCAGGGGCTGCTGGAACTGGCCGGCGTGGCCTACGTGGGCTGCGGGGTGGCCGCCAGCGCCGTCGGTATGGACAAGCCCCTGATGAAGGCGGCCTTCGCCGCCGCTGGCCTGCCCCTGTTGCCCTGGCTGCTCGTGCGCCGGGCCGACTGGCAGGGCGACCCGCAGGCCACCTACGACGCCATCGAGGACGCGCTGCTCTACCCGGTCTTCGTCAAGCCGGCCAATATGGGCAGCAGCGTCGGCGTGGGCAAGGCCAAGGATCGCGTCGGCCTGGCGCAGGCCATCGCCGAGGCCGCCCGCTATGACCGGCGGATCGTGATCGAGCAGGGTATCCCGGCCCGCGAGATTGAGATCAGCGTGCTGGGCAACGAAACCCCCACGGCCAGCGTCCCCGGCGAGGTGGTGCCCTCCGGTGAGTGGTATGATTACAATGCCAAATATATCGATGGCCAGTCGGCTATCCACATCCCGGCACTGATCGACGCCACCCTGGCCGATAGGGTGCGCGCCCTGGCCATCCAGGCGTTTCTGGCGATCGACGGCACCGGCCTGGCCCGGGTCGATTTTCTACTTGATAAGAAAACCGGCGAACTATGGATTAACGAGACCAACACCATGCCCGGCTTCACGCCGATCAGCATGTACGCGAAACTGTGGGCCGCCAGCGGACTCAGCTACCCCGACATGCTCGACCGCTTGATCGGTTTGGCCCTGGAGCGGAAGTGTTCCTGATCTATCCGTGAGGGCGGAGCAGACGCGACGGGTTGGTTCCGCCTGAACGGCGGGATCCGCCGCGTCTGCTCCGCCCCAACAGGTACCAACAGATACCGCCCGCAGCGCCTGCTGCGCCCCAACAGATTATGGAATACAACGCGCCAAATACGCGCCAGCGCATCGCCGCCCGCCGCCTCGCCCGCCAGGGCCGGTCGGCCACCGGCGGATCGCAGGTGCGCCCCGATATTCACCGGGCCACCCTCAGTTGGCTGCGCAGCGGTCGGCTGATCAGCCTGCTGATCTTCCTGGTGAGCGTGGGCGCCCTGACCTATCTGTTCACCGCCGAGCGCTATAGCGTGCAGCAGGTGACGGTCGAGGGGGCTGAGGCGCTGAAGTCTGATCAGGTGATCGCCGTGTCCGGTATCCACGGTCGACCGATCTGGTTTGTGAGTACCGCCGAGACCGAGGCGCGCTTACGGACAAATCCTTATGTCGAGTCGGTTCAGGTACAACTGGCCCTGCCCGACCAGGCCGTGATCCGCGTGGTCGAGCGCCGACCCGAGGTGCGCTGGCAGGCCGGGAACATCCAATATCTCGTCGATGGCCGGGGCAAGGTCCTCGCCGCTGCGCAAGAGCCGGCCAAGCCTGACGTTCTTGTGATCATCGACCGAACAACTCTTGAGTTGAAGCCGGGAGACCAGATCGACACTGACGCCCTGAGCCTCACCCGCGCCCTGGCCCTGCGCCTGCCCGGCGAGCTCGCCTTCGCCCCGGCCCAGATCGGCTGGGACTTTGGACTCGGGGTCTATGTACGCTCCGCAGCTGGACAGACGATTATCTTCGGCCAGAACACGCAACTCGACCGCAAGCTCGACATCCTTGGTGCGCTCCTGAAGGGTAAGACGCCGTTCAACTACCTTGATCTCCGCCCGTCCAACCCGTTTTATCAGAACGATCAGCGGCCTGCAACCACGAACCAGCCCTAGCCCTAAAAATTGCAGATCGTAGATCACCTTGCGACTCAGACCAATCTACAATCTGCAATCTGCAATCGGAAGAGAATCTATGCAGCGCACCATAGTCGGCATCGATGTCGGGACCACCAAGGTCTGCACAATCGTGGCCCAGGTCTCCGAGTCGGGGAGCTTGAATATCCTTGGGATGGGCCTCACGCCAAGCAAGGGTCTCGATAAGGGCGTGGTGGTAAACATCGACGACGCCGTCAACGCCATCGCCACCAGTATCGAGAAGGCCGAGCGGCTGAGCGGGTACCGCATCGGCACCGCGTTCGTGGGCGTGGCCGGTCGGCACATCGCCTCGCTCAACAGCCGTGGGGTAGTGGCGGTACAGCGGCCCGACCATGAGATCACCCGCAGCGATGTCGCGCGCGCGGTCGAGTCGGCGCAGGCGGTGGCCATCCCCACCCAGCGCGAGATTATCCACGTCATTCCCAGAGCCTACGTGGTGGACGGCCACGAGGGCATCCGCGACCCAATTGGGATGAGCGGCTTCCGACTGGAGGTGGAAACCCACATCGTCACCGGCGAGGTGATGGCCATCCAAAACCTGATCAAGAGCGTGCAGAAGGCCGGTGTCGAAATCGACGACCTGGTGCTCCAGCCGCTGGCCTCGGGCGAGGCGGTGCTGACCGCCGAGGATAAGGATCGCGGGGTGATCCTGGTGGACATGGGCGGCGGCACCACCGATATGGCAATCTTTGTGCAGGGCGGCGTCTGGCACACGAGTGTGCTGCCGGTGGGCGGCATCCACTTCACCAACGATATTGTGTACGTGCTGCACACGCCCCATAACACTGCCGAGTACCTCAAGCTGAAGTACGGATCGGCCATGGCCGGGGATCCGCCGGACGAGGGAGATCCATCCGACCTGATCGACGCCGAGAGCCTGACCGTGGGCGAGAAGCAACAAATCAGCCGGCACCTGCTCAACGAGATCATCCAGGCCCGTGGCGAGCAGGTGGTCGAACTTATCTATAACGAGATCAAGCGCAGCGGCTACGAGGGCATGCTGCCCGCCGGGATCGTCCTCACCGGCGGCGCGGCGCAGATGGCGGGCTTCGATGATCTGGTGCGCGAGATGCTGGGCATGCCGGTGCGAGTCGGCGTGCCCAGTGACCTGACCGGCCTGGCCGACTCGCTGGATAGCCCGGCCTACGCCACTGGCGTGGGGCTGCTCCGCTGGGGATCGCGCCACGGGCAATCGATGCTTGGCCAGTCCCATCGCTCGGACGAACGGCAGGGCTGGGGGAGCGCCTACGACCGGTTCAAGGGGTGGCTGCGCGAGTTTCTGCCCTGACCGTGACAGCGTGGGGCCGAGGCATTCACCCAAGGGATGCGCAGGATCATTGGCTTGACTTAGTCAGAATGAGACGAACAATCGTACCGAAGCCCCAATGCGAATGCTTCGGCCCAGCAACAGTCGACGAAGGAGATGTTCATGGTGGATCGCAACAACGGCTTCAGCTACGAGGACTTCGCGCAGATCAAGGTGGTGGGCGTGGGCGGCGGCGGCAGCAACGCCGTGGATCGCATGATCGCCGACGGGGTGCAGGGCGTGGAGTTCATGACGGTGAACACCGACGTGCAGGCGCTGATGCACTCGCTGGCCCCGATGCGTATTCGCATCGGCGATAAGCTCACCCGTGGCCTGGGCAGCGGCGGCAACCCGATGATCGGCCAGAAGGCGGCGGAGGAGAACCAGGAAGACGTATACGAGCAGCTCCAGGGTGCCGATATGGTCTTCGTCGCGGCCGGCATGGGCGGCGGCACCGGCACCGGTGCCTCGCCGATCATCGCCGGAGTGGCCCACGATCTGGGCGCCCTGACGGTGGGCGTGGTGACGCGGCCCTTCACGTTCGAGGGCAACCATCGCCGCAAGATGGCCGAGCAGGGCATCGAGCAGCTGCGCCCGGTGGTGGATACCCTGATCATCATTCCTAACGACCGCCTGCTCCAGACG
>CAISPW010000396.1 GCA_903887465.1 uncultured Oscillochloris sp.
AACCCCCGATGAACATGGCCGCTGATGCCCGACTATTACTACAGTTGTAGTCTCCCCGGCGGGGAGGCTCGGAGGAGCTTTGCCCCTCCGAAAGAAAAGAAAAGGATTTTTTTCGGGGGCCTGCGGCCCCCAAACCCCCGCTAGGAATGGCGATGTTGGCAACTACAACGGTAGTACTATCGGCTATCGGCTATTTTCACGTTAGCAGGCGCAGCACCCAGTACGCGGCGATGCCTGCAATGATCGTCGCCAGGGTGTTGCCGGTGCGCCAGGCCACCAGCGCGCCCACGACCCCGGCGGCCAGGGGGGCGCCCGCCGCCAGTTGCGGCACGTCGCCCGAGGTGACCGCCAGGGGCCGCAGGGCCAGGGCGGTGAACACGGCCACCGGCACGTAGCCCAGCCAGCGCCCTAGCCAGCCCGGCAGCTCGCCGCGCATAGCGAGCAGCGGGATGGCCCGCACGGCCAGGGTGACCATGACCATGCCCAGGATGGTCAGCCAGATGGTCATTGGTTCCGACCCCCGCGCCGCCACAGGGCACCCACCGCGCTGGCGGCCACCCCAGCCAGCAGAATGTACCAACTCCCCGGCAGCCACAGGGCGCCCGCCAAGGTCAGGCCCGCCGCCGCCACCGCCACCACCTGGCTGTCGCGTCTGCGCAGCAGCGGCACCAGCAGGCCCACGAAGGTCAGCGGGAAGACCAGATCCAGCCCGTAGGCCGCCGGGTCGGGCAGCACCCGCCCGATCAGCACGCCCGCCAGGGTGCTGCACTGCCAGACGATATACATGCTGATGTTGGCCCCGAACTGGAAGGCGGCGCTGCCCCGCCCGGAGAGGAACTGGCGCACTCCGATGGCGTAGGACTCGTCGGTGAGCTGGGCGGCTAGGCCGAGGCGCGCCCAGGCTCCCTCGCGGCGCAGGTAGGGTGCCAGCGAGGCGGCCAGCAGCAGGTGGCGCGCGTTGACGATCAGGGTAGTGACGATGATCGCGGTCGGCGCGGCGGCGGCGGCGAACATGCCCACCGCCGTGAACTGCGAGGCCCCGGCGAAGACCAGCAGCGACATCGCCATCGTCTGGGCCGGGCTGAGCCCGGCGGCGATAGCGCTCACCGCGTAGATCACGCCGAAGGGCGCGGCCCCCAGCCACAGCGGGGCCAGGGCCAGGAACCCGGCCCGCACGTGGGTCCAGCGGCGCGGCGCGGGCGTGGTGATCGAGATCTCTGCCATCGCGTTGTAGGTGAAGCCCTGGCCAGATCCCCTGGGCGGTTGCTTCCCGTCAGCGCCTTGAGAGCCCTTCATTGGCTAAGGGCGCGCACGGCCCGTAGGCTCGCTGTTGCATCGACGCGGGGGGAATACTCCAAGCCGACAAAACCCTTGTAGCCCAACTCCTGGAGCAGCCCGAAGATATGCTCGAAGTTAATTTCGCCGCTGCCTGGCTCGTTGCGGCCAGGCACATCGGCCACCTGAATATGGCCGATCAGGTCAAGGTTCTCCGTCAGGCGATGGCTCAGGTCGCCCTCGCTGATCTGCTGGTGGTAGACATCGAAGCAGAGCCGGACTTTGGGGTTGCCCACCGCACGCACGATCTCGAAGCCCTCGTCGGAGGAACTGAGGAAGGTGCCGGGGTGATCGCGTTGGTTGAGCGGCTTGAGCGCCAGGGCCACCCCGGCGTCGGAGGCCGTCTCGGCGGCAACCTGGAGCGTTGCGATCATCTGGGCCTGCTGCTGCTCGCGCGGGACGCCGGGCATGGCCGGGCCGCTCGTCACGATCAGGTTCGCGCAGGAGAGGTCGACGGCTAGGGCGGCGGCGCGGTGGATGTCGGTAAGAAACTGCTGGCGCTGGGCCGGATCCACCAGTGAAGCGTTGCTACCCACAAATGCACTTACCTCCAGGTGCAGCGCCAGCTTCAGGGCCAGGGTGATATTCATGTCCTTACCCTGGCGGGTCCAGAACTCGAACGCGGGGAAGCCGAGATCGTGGACATATTCCAGGCGCTGCTCGAAGGGTTTCTCGTGAAAGAGCGTCTCTACGCAGACCGAGAAGCGAAGTGGTGAGGTCGCCATAGTCGCACCTCGTCAATCTAGCTTACCCCTCTTGGGTGACGGTTGAGGTATGGGGTTGTCAGTGAACCCTATTGTAGCGCACATCGACACGTTCGTCTCCGGCGGGGTTTGGGCGTCAGGGCTGGTGCAACGTCGCTGGGGCTGCGCCCCAGACCGCGCTTTTGGTTGGTTTTTGGCGGATTCGCCGCCAAAAACCAACCAAAAAAGATCGTTCGGGGGTGGCGTTGCCACCCTCAAACCCCCGCCGGAGGCAACGTTGCAACCGCCCTGGTTTGGGCGTGGCAACGCCACCCCCGCTTTTTCTTGTGCCCAGCAGGTACATGCTGCACTGATGGTGCTGCGGCGCAGCTACGCCGCAGCACCATCAGTTTTTTTTGTGGGAGAGCGAAGCGCTCCCACACCCTCGCCGTGTACGGTGTTGTTGCTGGCAACAAAAAGCGCGGTCTGGTGGGTAGCCCCAAGGAGGTTGCCGCCGCCCTGTGCCCCACGGCGACGGCGAAGACGCCCGCACACCCCCACCGGGAGGTAACTTTGCACCAGCCTTGTCTATGCTACAATGTGGCGATTTCGGCGAGAAGCCCCTCTGGTGTGATCGGAAACGAATGAATGACGTGACCACGGAACCCACCGAAAGCGGCGATGACTTCGGCCTGAGTGCGGTGCGCGAGCTGCTTCGGCTGATGAACCAGACCGATATTACTGAGATCTTGATCGAGCGCGGCGACACGAAGCTGCACGTAAAGCGCGGCCCGGCGGTGCCGGCTGCGGCGGCGTCCATCAGCCCGGCGGCACCGCCGCGCCCCCCCGCCATGGCCCAGTCGCCGCCGCCAGTGCAGCCCCTTTTCGTCCCCCAGCCGCCCCACGAGGCCGCCCCGCTGGTGGCGATGCCTGCGGGCCACACCATCGCCGCGCCAATGGTCGGCACCTTCTTCTCCGCAGCCTCTCCCAAAGATCCGCCCTTTGTCCAAGAGGGCGATGAGATCCATATCGGCGATGCGGTCGGTATCATCGAGGCCATGAAGATGATGAATGAGATCGAGAGCGAGGTCTCTGGTCGCGTCGCTCGCATCCTGGTCAAGAATGGCCAGCCCGTCGAGTATGGCCAGCCGCTCATGGTGGTTGAACCCCTCTAGCAATCCTGGATTTTAGATTTTAGATTTTAGGTTGTCTCTGGGAATCTAAAACCTAAAATCTAGAATCTAATACCTTCTATGCAAGCACTCGGCGTCGCCCAACTCAATAGCTACCTGCGCGAGCTTCTTGATTCCGACGAGATCGTGCGCGACATCTGGGTGGCGGGCGAGGTCTCGGAGTTTAAGCGCTACGCCTCGGGCCACTGCTACTTCACCCTGAAGGACGCGGGTGCTACCATTCGCGGGGTGATGTGGCGCTCGTCGGCCGTCCGCCAACTCGCGCTCCCCGTGAATGGCGACGCCGTCCTGGCCCACGGTAAGATCGCAATTTACGAGGCTCGCGGCGAACTCCAGCTGGTGGTGGATACGATCATCCCCGCTGGTGTCGGCCTGCTCAACGCCCGCTTCGAGGCACTGAAGATCCGCCTCGCCGCCGAGGGCCTGTTTCGCCCCGAGCGCAAGCGCCTGCTGCCGGAGTTGCCCCGCCGTATCGGGATCGCCACCTCGCCGCAGGCCGCCGCGCTTCAGGATATGCTCAACGTCCTGCGGCGGCGCTGCCCGCTCGTCGAGGTGCTGATCTCACCCTGCCTCGTCCAGGGCGAACGCGCCCCCGACAGCATCGTCGAGGCGCTCTACGCGCTCTACGCGACCGACGTCGACCTGATCATCCTCGCCCGTGGCGGCGGATCGATCGAGGATCTCTGGTGCTTTAACGATGAGGCGGTGGCCCGCGCGGTCTTCGCCAGCCCGGTACCCCTGCTCACCGGCGTCGGCCACGAGACCGACACGACGATTGTGGATCTGGTAGCCGACCTGCGGGCACCCACGCCATCGGTCGCCGCCGAGCTTGCGGTGCCCGATCTGGCGGATCTGCGCGCCCTCGTGTCCGAGGCGCGCATCCATCTCGACCTCGCCGTCGCCGATGCGTTGGCGGCCCGCCGCGCCGAGATCCGAGTGGCCACCCGTCATATCGAGATCGCCGCGCCCCTGCGCCGCATCGGCCAGGATCGCCAGCGGATCGACGACCTCGCCCGCCGCCTCAGCGCCCAGATATCTCGCGCCGCCGAGTTGCGCCGCGCCCGCCTGCGCGGCCTGCACGCCCAGATCACCGCCCTTAGCCCCCAGGCCACCCTCGCCCGTGGCTACGCCGTGGTGCGCCACGTCACCGGCGACCATGTACTCACTAGATCCGACCAGGTCGCCCCTGGCGACCGCCTGCGGATCACCCTGTACCAGGGCGACTTGCTCGCCGACGCCGTTACGCAGACACTCGATGAGGAGCGCTGATGAGCGACCAAACCCGCGTTGATACCTACGAAACCCGCTACGCCAGATTGCAGGAGGTTGTCACCTGGCTTGAGGCCGGCGACCTGCCGCTCGAACATGCGCTCAAGCTCTACGAGGAGGGCGTGCGCCTCGCCGCCGAGTGCCAGGCGCTGCTCGACGCCGCTGAACTGCGCGTCCAGCAGCTTCAGGCCGACGATACGACGCTTGACCTTGAGGGCTGATGCCTGACCCTTGTTGCTGGCCCTGCCCGTCACAGATTGCTCCCCTTACTGAACCTTGGCGGTTCCAGCGGGGAAACCTCCGATGGGTAAAAGGTTGAAGGTGACGTTCCTTCGACGGGCCATCGCTGCCGGGTTCGCCCGGCAGGGCCTCGGTACGCAGGCCATACTACTCGGATGCCAGTCGCTCATCGGCTGGGAGCGCCAGAGTAAAGCCCACGTCCTTGAGGCTTGGGTCGCTTACGGAGAAGGCATGTATCAATCCGAGTCCATCCATAGATATCCACGGCTCCTCACGATGACGATCGAGCTGCTCTGCGGCATGCTGGTCGTGATCACCTCGGCCCGGATCGGGTTTATCTTCCTACGCGCGATCTTGGACGTCCATGGCCACGACAGTGCGCGAATGGCGCAGGTCGCGCTGCTTCCCGAAATTGTGGCCTGGATTGATAGCGGCAGCACTGGGCACATTGTTGTGGTTGCCGAACTTTGGCCCGCGCTGATCACGCCCCTCAGTTGGTCGGCCCTGGCGCTGTTTGCGACCATTATGCTGCGCAACGTCCTCCCGACGATCCGCGCCAGCGCCCAGGGTCTCCTGGTGGAGTTTGCCGGCTCGTGGCTGCCCATCCCCTGGGAGGGGCTGCATGCGCTGCGCGTGACCGAGGATCCGTCGGCCACGCGCTTTGTGCTCCTCGCCCAGGTCGGCAAGGGACATCTGACCAGCTGGCACCGGATCTACAGCCTGTTCTATGGCCTAAGCTGGCGGCCCGGTTTCTACATCAGCTCAAGCATCAGCGAGTTTGACCGGCTTGTCCAGACGATGCTTAGCGAGAGCGAGCGCACCGCCCGCGCCAGCGAGACGGCCCGCACGGTTCGGCTTCAGGAGGACTCGCAGTCGCTGCTCTTTCGGCTCCTGCTCAGCCCAGGGTCGCTCTTTCGCCGCAGCGCCGCCGCCGAGCGTGCTGCGGCCAGTGCGCGCCAAGCGGTCATTCCAGGCGGCCCGGTGGCCGCATCCTACCCCACGCGGATCACCGCGCTGATCAACGGGTCGGCGCTGGTTCTGGCCATCTTCGCCGGTCTGAGCTACCTCTCCGCATGGTCGAGCTTCATCGCCCTGGAGATCCCCGCCGCACGCGAGATGGCACCCTTCAGCTGGAACTTCAGCGACCCACGCTATGTGGAACTGGCCAACGCCTTTCGCACCCAGGCTGCGCCCCTGCTTGGCATCGCCGGGCGGCCCGACCTACCCGCGCCCTGGTGGATCATCGTATCCGCCCACCTCACATTGATCCTGGCCGTCGCCGCCATCCTCTGGCTACGCAACATGCTGCCCGCCATCGAGTCGCGCAGCGACGGCATCGCCGTGCGCGTCTCGCTGCGCGGTAGCTGGCGGCTGATCCCCTGGGATCGGGTGCGCGCACTCAAGCTGACCGAGATCTCCGAGCAGAGCCAGATCCTGCTGCTCCAGGGCGCGGGGCTGCCCGCCGCCCAGCGCATCACCAGCCTGCTCTACGACGGCAGCGCCAGCGGTGGCGTGCTGATCACCTCGGCGATCAGCAACTTTCAGCCGATGCTCCAGCACGCCATCGGCCAGATCAGCCACTTTGAGGACGAGGGCCGCACGCCGATCCTGCGCCAGGATGCCCGCTCGCCCATCCTCTGGATGGCCTTCGGCGGCAGCGCCGCCCGCGAGGCGCTGGTGGCCGACGCCCGGGCCGACACCGGAACCCGCAGCCTGAGCGCGGTCGGTATGCTCCCGGCCGCACGCACCATGGCGCTCGTGGCCATGCTGCCCGCCCTGCTCCTGGCCATCGGCGGCCTGATGACCGACCGCGCGCCCACCCTGGGGCTGCTCATCGGCGTCCTGGCCCTCTGGGTCTTTGGCTTGCTGGAGTGGCCCTTGGTCGGCCTGATATCGGTGCTGCTCGACGACAATACCGGCGGCGGGGAGGAGGGCTACCGCGCCTTCTACCTCTACCCGGCCAGCCAGATCCCGCGCATGCTTCCCCTAGTGGCGGCGCTTGTCCTACAGATTGTCGACGCCCCCGTGCTGCCCGCCCTGGCATGGCTCGGGGCGATCGCCTGGGCCTTCTGGCTCGGCCGCAGCCTCTGGGAGTCGCTCTACGAATGGCGCGGTAGCCAGGCCATCCTCGGCGGCCTGCTCCCGGTGGTCTGGCAGCTCCTGCTGCTGGCTGGCTACCTGATCGCCATACGCTAGCACAGCTTCCCAGACGATGGCGCGGGCCAGGGCGGCCTCAACGATCCCAGGGGCGATGCGGGCGACCAGGAGTGCCAGCCGGTCGCCGAGGGTAACGTAGGCTAGGCGTGGCTCGCGGCGGGCCACGCGCAGCAGGGCCATGGCCACGCGCTCGGGCGACACGCCGCTGGAGGTTGTGCGGCGGCGCTCGCTGCCCTGCCCGAGCCGGCGTTGGTTGAATTCGGTGCGGGTGGTGCCGGGGCGCAGCACGCTCACCGCCACCCCCGTGCCGCGCAGTTCCATACGCATGGCCTCGCTGGCCCGCTCAAGGGCGGCCTTCGCCGCAGCGTAGCCGCCCAGGTAGGGCAGGGGCTGCGCGGCCAGCACCGAGGAGACGTTGATGATTTGGCCCCGCCCCTGGCGGCGCATCAGCGGGATGACGGCCTGGGCCAGGTGCAGCGGCCCGAGCAGATCCACGGCCATGGCCCGCTCCAGGTCGCCCATATCGAGCTCGGCCACCGGCCCGGCCAGGCCCACCCCGGCGTTGTTGATCAGGATGTCTACCCGCCCGCATGCGGCGGCGGCCCCCGCGATCAGCGCGCGGCATTGGGCCGGGTCGCCCACGTCGGTGGGGATGACCACGGGCGCGCCCGGCAGCGTGGCGGCCAGACGTTCCAGCACCTCGCCCGAGCGTGCGGCCAGCACCACTCGCGCCCCCGCCCCGGCGAAGGCCCGCGCCGCCGCCGCCCCGATCCCCGCCGAGGCCCCGGTGATGATCACAACGCGGTTGTGTGGATCCATGCAAACAATACCGCCTCCGGCGGGGGTTGGGGGGTGACGAAGCTACCCCGAATTTCTTTATTGTGCCCCGGAAAGGTACCTTTCCGTGGCACAATCCAGGTCTTTAGGGCCGTAGGCATGGTTCAAAACAGCTTTACCGTTTGGCGATGAGGCGAGGATGCGACGAGGCGATGCTATCGCATCCTCGCCTCGTCGCGTCATCGCCAAACGGTAAAGCTGTCTATCGCGGCCAACAAAACGTAACTCCGCTGTAACCTGTGCTGGTAGGCTCAGATCAGACGCCGTAAGTGCGGCGCATCAGGTAGCGATAACCTAGTGGTTATATATACGAGGAGGCTCCCCATGGACTGGACCAAGCAGGCGAATGATATGATCAAGACCTGGACCGGCACGCAGCAGAAGGTGTGGGACACGTGGCTCAACTCGGTGCAGCTTGCCGCCACCCCGCAGAGCCCCGAGAGCTGGCAGAAGATGGTTGAGACCTGGCGCGGCACGGTCAAGCAGGCGCTCGAGTCGCAACTCCAGCTCACCCAGATGTGGGCCGAGGGCGTGGCGGCCGCGTCGGTGAGCATGCCTGCGGTGCCGGGCCTGCCGAGCATTCCGGGCCTGCCGGGCCTGCCGGGCCTGCCCACGACCCCCGTCGACGTGACTCGCCAAATGCTTGAGATGACCCGTTCCTGGACGGACACGCAGGTGCGCTTCTCAGAGAACTGGTTCGACATGTTGAAGAAGGTTGACCCGGCGGCGATCACCCAGAGCTGGGATCTGTCGCAGGCCCAGAAGATCATGACCACCTGGCAGGATGCCGCCCAGAAGGCAATCGAGGCCCAGAACGAGTTTGGTCGCCTAGTGGTGAGCGCCTCCGGCTCCACGGCCAACAGCGCCAAGAAGTAGGCTGCGGCCCGCTTGGGCAAAAAAAAGAAGGGGGCGCGGGCATTGCCCGCGCCCCCTTTGCGCTACACGAAGCGCACACGCACGGTTCCCAGATGGTCGAAGCTGGCCTCGAAGCTATCGCCGGCGGCAGCGACCACCAGCGGCGTGAGCGATCCAGCCAGCACAATCTCGCCGGCGCGCAAGGCGCGACCGTGGGAGGCCATACGGTTGGCCAGCCACGCCAGCGAGTTTGCCGGGCTGCCGAGTACATTCGCGCCCGTGGCATGAGCCACCTGCTCACCATTCTTCAGCAGCGTCACGCCCAGGCCCGCCAGATCCAGCCCGGCCACCGGCACCAGATGATCGCTCACCACATAGCGCGCGGCAAAGACGCTATCCGCGATCATCTCAGGCATCTTCGCACCCCAGCCCACCGTGCGCGAGTCCACAATCTCAAAGGCGGCCATCGCCCCGGCGACGGCCGCCAGAGCCGATTCGGGCGTCACCCCAGGCCCGGCCAAATCAGCCGCCATGCGAAAAGCCACCTCACACTCCACGCGCGGGTGGATCAGATCCCGGCTCTCGATCGGCCCGCCATCGAGTACCTGGCCGTGGCGCAGCAGGGCACCGTAGACCGCCTGGCTCAGGCCGAAGTTCGCCTGGGCGCCGGGGTTGGTGCCCCCAGCCTTATAGCCCACCACCGTGGCACCGTCGGACAGCTTGCGCCGCAGCAGATCGGCCTGGATTGCGTAGGCGTCATCCTCGCCAATCTCTGGATAGCGTGTGCGGATCGGCTCCGCCGGCATCGCCCGGCGCTCGGCCTCCAGATACAGCTCGGCGATAGCGGCGATAACCTCGGGGGTGATAGCCATTGGGTGCGCTCCTCTCTTGAAGTGCTATGCTCCCACAGAGTATAGCGCAGGTTCAACGTATAGCCCAAGTTCGCGCCTTCGCGTTCGCGCCTTCGCGCCTTCGCCTTCGCGCCTTCGCGTTCGCGCCTTCCGCGCAGCTTCGCGCCTTCGCGATCCAAAGCCCCCCCGCGCCTTCGCGATCCAAAGCCTCCCCCGCGCCTTCGCGATCCAACCCCCCCCCCGCGCCGGTCGCGATCCAAATTGTGGTATCATGCAAGTGAAGATATTCGCATCAAGGAGAAGTGCGTGACGCTCTTGCTGCTGATCCGCCACGGCACAAACGACTGGGTGCACGGGCGGCTGGCTGGCTGGATTCCCGGTGTCCACCTGAACGAGGAGGGCCGGCTCCAGGCCGTGGGCCTGAGCGAGCGCCTTGGCGACCTGCCGATCGCCGCGATCTACAGCAGCCCGCTGGAGCGCTGCGTCGAGACGGCCGCCGCCGTGGCCCAGCCGCGCGGCATGGCCCTGCGCCTCGTTGATCAGGTGGGCGAGGTGCGCTACGGCGAGTGGCAGGGTGCCGAGCTGAAGGAGTTGCACAAGCACGCGCTGTGGCCTGGCGTGCAGTTCTACCCCAGCGGCACCCGCTTCCCCAACGGCGAGAGCCTCGGCGAGGCCCAGATGCGGGTCGTCCTGGCCCTCGACAGCCTGCGCGCCCAGCACCCCACGCAGATCATCGCCGTGTTCTCGCACGCCGACCTGATCAAGCTGGCGGTCGCCTACTACATCGGGATGCACGTCGATATGTTCCAGCGGCTGATCATCAGCCCGTGCTCGCTGACCGCCCTGGCCTTCGAGCGCATGGGGCCGCGCCTGATGGCCTTCAACGACACCGGCTCGCTTGCGCACCTCCGGTCGCAGCCCGAGCCGCCGCCCGCCGATGCGTCGGCTGCCTCAGACACACCCGGTGCCGAGGGCGCATCGCCCACCTGAGGAAGCGGTGGCGATCCTGCCCGCCACAGAGAAACCAGAGTAGCCCATGTCGGATTTCAACATCGATCTGGACTCCGTCCAGCGGCTCACCGCCGGGGCCGTCGGCCCACGCGGCCAGCGCGCCTTCTACGTGCAGGTGCGCAGAGGCAACCGCCTGATCTCGCTGACCGCCGAGAAGGAGCAGGTGCGCGCCCTCGCCGACGCCGTCGGACGTTTGCTCGACAGTTTGGCCGAGAAGAACCCGCGCCTGCTCACCTCGGACGATATGCTCATCACCGACATGAGCCTGGAGGAGCCGATCGAGCCGGAGTTCCGCATCGGCCAGATGGGCCTCGGCTACGACGCCGAGCGCGATATGGTCGTCCTGCTGGTGCAGAGCGTCACCGATGACGACGCCGAACCCCTGCGGGCGCGCTTCTCGGCGTCCCGCCCGCAGATGCGCGCGCTGAGCAGCCACGCCGCCCAGGTCGTGGCGGCCGGCCGCCCGGTCTGCGGCAACTGCGGTCGTCCGATCGATCCCAGCGGCCATTTCTGCCCCCAGCGCAATGGCCACGGGCCGATTTTTAGCGCGTCGTAGGGGCGCATCGCGGTGCGCCCCTACACCACGTAGGCATATCCATGGACGAGCAGCAGCCCCGCCAGATGGAAGCCTCCCGCGTCCTCGACGCCCTCGCCGGTGGCGAGCTGTCGGTCGAGGCGTCGATGCCCTACAGCAGCAACGCGACCCTGCTCTGCACGCTGAACTATGCGGGCATGCGTATGCTCGGCATCTACAAGCCGTGCCGGGGCGAGCGGCCCCTGTGGGACTTCCCGCAGGGCACGCTTTACCGGCGCGAGGTGGCGGCCTACCTAGTCAGCGAGGCACTCGGTTTCGGCCTGGTGCCGCCTACGGTGCTGCGCGATGGCCCCTACGGCGTGGGCATGGTCCAGCTCTTCATCGAGAACGATGAGGAGTCGCATCTCTTTACGATGCTCAAGGTGGGCGGCTACGATGCGGTGATCCGCCGACTCTGCGCGTTCGACGTGCTGGTGAACAACGCCGACCGCAAGGGTGGCCACGCCATCAAGGGGCTCGATGGCCGGCTCTGGGCGATCGACCACGGGATCTGCTTCCACTTCGAGCCCAAGCTGCGCACCGTACTCTGGGACTTTGTCGGCGAGCCGCTGCCCGCCGATGTGCCGCCCGCCCTGGTCGGTATGCGCGAGCGCCTCGACGCCAACGACGTGCTGGCTCAGACGCTCGCCGCCCTGCTGGAGAAGGCGGAGTTGCGCGCCCTGCGCCGCCGTCTGAACGCCCTGATCGACAGCGGATGCTTCCCCGCGCCCGGCCCCGGCCCGAACGTCCCCTGGCCGCCGGTCTAGGATTGCTTCGCTCGGTGGAGGTGTGTAGGGGCGGCGAAACCGCCCCTATATTTTTTTGTACTACCGCAAAAGTCGCCCTGTCGCGGCAATGTTCGCCGGGGGCTGAAGCCCCCCGGCTAGGTCTACGACGGCCGCTGAAGCGGCCTCAGACAGGCCGCGCAGGCGGCCTTCGTCACCGTAGCCCGCCCGTTTACGGGCCGGGCGCTCAGCCTGACCGCGTGCCTTTTGCGGTAGTGCATTTTTTTATTGAATTTTGGCGGCGAAGCTGCCAAAATTCAATAAAAAGCAGGCTTGTGGGGTGCCGCCCCGAAGACGTTGACGTGGCCCTACGCGAGGCGAGGCGGCGAGGCGGCGAATGCATTCGCCGCCTCG
>CAISPW010000397.1 GCA_903887465.1 uncultured Oscillochloris sp.
GCGGATCCGGGGCAAGTGCCCGCTCGAACTGGCCGGCTACGACGTGGCCAGCCTGCCCATGGCACAGCTCTGCCGCGGCCAGATGCTCCATTGGCCCCCTGAGGCCCTCGGCGCGGTAGTCCCCAGGACGTAACGGTCTCAAAAAGCAAATTGAACTCCTCGCCCCTCAGTGTTATAGTCAAGTGTAGCAGCATTCAGCTACGTACAGGTGTTTCTGCGGGGGCGGCGTCGCCGCCAAAAATGAACACATGGCGGGCCTGGGGCGCAGCTGCAGGGCGGTTGCAATCGCCCTGGGGAGAGTCAACCGAGCAGTTACTCGTCGCATATGCGAGTGGTATAATATCCCTCCTGGCAGTAACGGCACCCTAGATCGATCTGTGCCCACTCCATTATCCCATGTATATTCCTGAGCAGATCGGTAACTACACTCTCGACCGCGAGATCGGCAACGGCGCGACAAGCCAGGTCTGGCTGGCTCACCATACCCAGCTACCCGATCACCTGGTGGCCGTGAAGGTGCTGATGTCTCAAGATCGCGAGTCCGTCCGGCGCTTCCATCGCGAGGCGGCCATCGCCGCACGCCTGCGCCACCTCCATATCGTTCAGCTCTACGATTATGGCTACGCCCCGCCCTTCTACTACACGCTGATCGAGTATATCGTCGGCGGCTCCCTGCGCCAGCTCGTCGAGAAGCAGGGCCGTCTCCAGCTTGGCGCGACCCTGGACATCTTCCGCCAGATTGCCGCCGCCCTCGACCACGCCCACAGCCTCGGGATCGTCCACCGCGACGTGGCGCCGGGCAATATCCTCGTCGAGCAAGGCACCGGACGCGCCCTCCTGACCGATTTCGGCATCGCTCGCGAGAACGGCCAGTCGATCACCGTCGCCAACGCGATTATGGGCACCCCTGGATTCTTCTCGCCCGAGCATATCCAGGGCTCGCACGCCGTTACCCATCTCTCTGACCTCTTCTCGCTCGGCGTGGTGTTCTACCATATGATCAGCGGCCAGATGCCCTGGGATGAGCCGCCCGGCCTGCCTAACAGCCCCGGTTTCAGCCCGCCCGCGCCCCTGCGCCAGCGTGGCGTCGATAGCCTCCCCGGCGATGTCGACCGGGTGCTGCTCACGATGCTCGCTATCGACCCGGCCCGGCGCTTCCCCTCGGCCCGCGCCGCCGTCGATGAGCTTGACCGGATCCTCTCGCGCCACCAGATGACTACTCAGATCATCCTCGGTACTACGCCGCCGGTCAGCCCGCCCGCCCCCGCCGAGTTTCAGTCGGGCGGGATTATCTCTAATGATGTCGAGACTATCCTTGGCCCCGACCTGATCCGCGCTCCGATTGACCGCGCCCACCGCCGCGCTGAGGAGCTGCGCAGCCCGGCCAAGATTACATCACTCCTCGATGCCTGGGCCGCCCAGCATCGCTTCGGCCTGCGCCGCAAGCTCCTCGGTCGCCTTGCCCGCCTGCATAAGATCACCAGCACAAATGTCTACTTCTATCGCCTGCGCCTGCTCTATGAGCAGCGTAGCCTCGCCGAACATGATGAGGAGCCCGACCACAGCGCCCAGCCCTTCGCCCTGACCCCCGAGGTCGACCGCTGGAAGATCGATCTGCCCCCGGTCACGGACTTTGTCGCGCACCCCGGCAACCAGATCACACTCCCCGGATCTACCCGCATCGTCTCCTGCACGTCCTGCGAGGGCCGTGGCTCTACCCCTTGCCCGCGCTGCAATGGCAAGCAACGTGTCCTCGTCACCCGCCCGCTGGCCCTCCCGGTCGAGGCCATCACCACCGCCGCCACTCTTGCCGCCGGGACCGAGGGCGGGGCGCGATCGGTCAATGGTCGATTACGCAGCAGCACCGCGTCGGCATCCAGCTCGCCGACATCCGGCGTCCCGCGCACCGAGCAGGTGCTTGTGCCCTGCCCCGAGTGCGCGGGACGTGGCGGGATCACCTGCCCCCGCTGCGCGGGGGTCGGCCGGCTGATCCAGCGCAAGACGTTTCGCTGGAGTCGTCACACCACGATCATCCAGGGCCAGGACGACCGGCCCGCCCTCGATGAAAACTGGCTCCACCGCACCTGCAAGGCCGAAATGATCTATCACGAGCGCCAGGCCGACGGTTTTCGCCCCGAGTGGTCGATGATTGCCACCCTTGCGCCCATCCTCGCCCAAGCCCAGCAGCGCGCCGATGCCGATACCCGCATTGTGCTCAGCGAGGTCACCGTCAGCTTTATCCCCGTCACCGATGTTGTCTTCGACCTCGGCAAGCCCGGCGACCGTGGACTCTATAGGTTGTCCATCTATGGCTTTGAGCATATGATCCCTGCCGACTGGCGATTCTTTAACTGGGAGCGGGTGATCACGATCTGTCTTGTTGCGTTTTTTGCGGTAATATCGATCATCTTCGCCGTCTTCGCTTTCACCTAGATCTGCATAGGTTCCTGCCCATAAGGCATGAAATCTGCCGCATAAAGCCTTGTTTTTCGGCTAGGTCATGCCCTATACTAGTGCTGCGCGTGATCAGAATCTGAGGCGAGTTTCAAATCAGTCTTTCAGCTTTACGGTTGAGTAAGCATGCGAAGACACGCTGGACGTGTCGATTCTGAAACATGCCGTGCGCTACTGCCTTTATCGTATCGTTTGGTATGGCTTGCAGGCCCGACCCGCAATTGCTGCGCTGAATGTCGTGGTCCTGGTATCCAAGGAGCGCCTCTATGGATCATCCTCGGTCAACTCGTCGGCGTCTGCTCGGTAGACTCGGCCCGCGTAGGCTCCGCATCCAGATCGCCCTCGTCCTCGCCCTCGCGCTGATCCTGCCACTCCTTGGCGTGACCAGGATTACTCGGGCCGCCGGGACGAGTACGATCTTGATCGAACCCGTCGCTGGTGGCTTCATCCCCGAGGGAGCCGGTACGGCGTCTTTTCGGGTTCACCTCTCCGACCCGATCTTCGACGGTGCCGTAACAATGCTGGTGAGTACGCACGATGGTACCTCAGCCAATGGCGCTATCGCTCCCGGTGACTACACCGCAGTCAGCGATTCGGTCACCTTTACGGTCGCCGATCAAAGCGAGAAGATCATTGTTGTGCCGATCATTCAAGATACACTCGATGAATTGAATGAGACGTTTACTCTCGATGCGACGGTGACCGGGAAAACAACAACGACAACGTTTACTGCCGCGCCAGCGACTATCACGACCATTCTGGACGATGACAGCCCGACGTTGACCTTTACCGCGCTGCCCGCGCTCGTCAGAGAGAGCGATGGCACCGCCTCATTCGTCGTGACGTTCGATGCGGTCAGCCCCCAACCGGTCACGTTGACCTGGCATCTGGTGGGTGTTGGCGCGAACCCGGCCACGATGCCGATAGCCGCAGATGCCGATATTAGCGGCTATTTCGGCGCGATCCGTGGGACGTGGTACATCCCGGATGGCACGCTAAAAGTGTCATTTCCGATCGGAATTATCCTCGACCCTATCGCCGAACCTAACGAAGATTTCCAGTTGATTATCGACTCGGCCACTAATCTTACCAATCCTACGCCCATCAGTGGTCCGATTATCACGATATTTCAATCTGGTAGCGGACTCCCCGCTCTCGGCACCTTGCCCACGGCCGTGAACGATACGCCGACGACTACCCCCCCCGTGCCCACGCTGCTTGAGGACGACCCCGCCACCCTCATCAACGTACTGGCGAATGACAGCAATCCTGATGGTGGCCCCATGAGTGTTGTCAGTGTGACCCAGCCCGCCAACGGTACGGTTACCGTCACCAATGCTGGTGCGGATGTGAGCTACACGCCCGCAGCCAACTACTGCAATGACGGTGTGCCCGCCAACCTCGACACCTTCACCTACACCCTCAACAGCGGCTCGACGGCGACCGTATCCGTCGCCGTCACCTGCGTCAACGATGGGCCGATCATTGATGCCAATGGAGCAGCAACGGTGGGGATCGATGGGACAGCGGCATATACCGAGGGAGGCCTAGCGGTACCAATTCCTGCCGTGCCCGCGAATCTGACCGTGACAGACCTCGAAGGTGATCAGATTACCAGCGTGGTTGTGAAGATCGACAACCCAGTGGACATAACCCGCGAAAGCCTCGCGGTAACGCTTCCCGTCGGATCTCCAGTTACCACCACTAACTACGATCCGACCAACGGCACGCTCACCCTCAATGGGTTGGCCACAACTTTAGAGATGGAGGCGGTACTCCAAACCCTGACCTATGCCACCAACCCCACGTTAATCAACCCTGGTAACTCGCGCACGATCAGCATCGTGGCGACCGACAACAACGCCACACCGGCCACGAGCATTCCGCCCACCTATATCGTCATCGCCATCACGATCATCGACAGTCCGCCGGTGGCCGTGCCTGATACGGCACCCGCAGTGCTTGAGGACACCGCCACCACCATCGACGTATTGGCCAACGACACGGACGTTGACGGCGGGCCAAAGAGCATCGGCGGCGTAACCCAACCCGCCAACGGTATAGTCTCCATCCCCCCCGATGCTCTCAGCCTAACCTACACGCCCACAGCCAACTACTGTAGTGGCACCGCCGACACTTTTACCTACTCGCTGGTTCCCCTCGACACGGTCACCCCCGCCAACTCGACCACCACCGTGTCCATCCCCTCGGTCACCTGCGTGAACGACGCGCCCACCCTCACCCCCGGCGGCGACATCACCGTTGCCGAGGACTCGGGTGCCTACGGGCAGACCGCTTGGGCCACGGCATTCTCCCCCGGCCCAGCGAACGAGGTCACGCAGACCCTCACCCTCACCGTCAGCAATGACAATACCGCCCTCTTTAGCGTTCAGCCTAGTGTGGATATAACAACCGGCAACCTAACCTTCACCCCGGCTTTGAACGCCAACGGCAGCGCCATTGTCACCGTGAGTCTGAAGGACAACGGAGGCGGCACAGCCCCCAACGTGGACACCACACCCTACACCTTCACGATCACGGTCACACCGGTGAACGACCCGCCGACGGTGGCGGTAAACACTGGCCTGACGGTAAGCGAAGGCGGCAGCGGCAACATCACCAGCGCCCAACTGAGCGCCAGCGACCCAGACACCGCGAAGGCAAACCTGACCTTCACGATCGTCGCGACGACCGCCAATGGACGGCTGCTGAAGAACGGCGTCCCCGTCATGATCTTATCGGCTGGCGACAGCTTTACGCAGGCCGACATCGAGGGCGGGCTGATCAACTACATTCACGACGGCAGCAACACTATCATCGATAGATTCACCTTCAACCTAGACGATACGGTTACGACCGTCAGTGGCCAGACCTTCGCGATCACCGTCACGCCGGTGAACGACGCGCCGGCAATCACCCTGAACTCTGGGGCCGCAGCCTACCAGATGGGTGCCACGCCGGTGGAGATCGACGCGGGGGCCATCGTGACCGACACCGACTCGCTGAATTTTAACGGCGGGTATGTGCAAATCGTCCTCAGCGGTGGAGGCGCGGGAGACACGCTGAGCGTCCGCAACGACGGCAGTGGGGCCGGCCTGATCGGCAGGATTGGATCGAGCATTTACTTCAGCGGTGCCCAGATCGGCACAGTCAGCGCCAGCAGCAGCATAACGCTGACGATCTCGCTCAAC
Organism: uncultured Oscillochloris sp.; assembly: GCA_903887465.1. GTDB lineage: Bacteria > Chloroflexota > Chloroflexia > Chloroflexales > Chloroflexaceae > Oscillochloris. The sequence goes on from CAISPW010000397.1 coordinate 5,646, forward strand.
ACCAACGCGACACCGGCTGCCGTTCAGGCGCTCGTGCGCAACATCACCTTCAGCAATACGGCAGCCGCCACCACGTCCGGATCACGGGTGGCGACCTTTATCGTGAACGATGGCGGACTCAATAGCCTGCCCGCCAGCAGGACGATCACCTTCAACCAGCCACCGGTGGCGGTTGATGATACGGTGATAGCGAGGATGAACGGCATCGCCGAGGTAATCGCAGTACTCAAGAATGACAGCGACGCCGACAGCGATACCATAACCGTCACGGCGATAACGCAGGGCACCCACGGGACGGTGGTCATTGGCACCGCTGGCGCAAACGTCACCTACACCCCGGCGGTCGGCTACCTCGGCGCAGATAGCTTCACGTACACCATTAGCGACACTCACGGCGGAAGCGCTACGGCGACGGTCAGTGTGACGGTGAAGAAGACGATGCTCTACCTGCCGCTGGTCGAGAATCCTGCCTACCCGGATCTCATCGTCAGCTTCAAGGTGACACCCTCAAGCCCCATCGCTGGGAAGCCAACCAGCATCGAGGTGACCGTAAGCAATATCGGCGAGGCGTCGGCATCCAACTTCTGGGTTGACTTCTACATTGACCCCAACGTTGGCGTCAACCAGACGCCACAGGTCAGCCAGCGCTGGAATGACCTCTGTCGGCCCGGTTTCGCGTTGCCATGCTATGGCATGGCCTGGTACTACACGGGCGTCCTAGCGCCCGGCCAGAGTGTGGTGCTGAACAGCAGCGCGCAGAGCACGGGGAACCCGAACGGCTATAAGCCGGATACCTCCGTATGGCCAGGCTACTTCTACAATGGCGCAACCAAACTCTACGCCCTTGTCGATAGCTGGAACCGTGACGAAAGCGGACAGGCCCGCGACCCGCTGGGAGCTATCTCCGAGCGCAGCGAGACGAATAACCTCGCCGCGCAGGATATCACAGTCGAGTACGGTCGGCTCCCGGCGCGGATCCAGCTGAACAGCATGAACAGTCTGTCGCCGCGCTAACTCGTGTCGCAGATGGCCGGGCCAGGGCGAGCAACCTCACCCTGGCCCGTTATGACAACATCACTTTGTCGGATCAAAAGGAGCGTCCTATGCGAAGACAGATAGCCAGCTTTGTCCTGATAGTCTGCGGCATCATTGCCCTGGTAGGTGGCCTCACCATGATCCCGGCCCCGATCACCGCCTCGGCCCAGGCCACTGAGCCCTCGCCGCGACCAACACTTCGGCCCACCTTTGAGCCGGACACCGGCCGGAAGCCAACGGCGGTTATCCCCGGTCGCCTGACTGGGACGGTCATTGACCTTCGCACTGGCGCGCCGGCACCTGGGATTGCCGTCGCCGTCGGTGATCAGATCGTCTACAGCGACTCCAACGGCAACTACGATGTCCGGCTCACCTCGGGCTACTATCAGCTTGAGCTGAAGCCCACAAGCCTCCAGGGCAAGGCGAGCCAGCCGGCCCAGCGGGTGGCGGTGGGGCCGGGCGATACCGTGGTGGTTCATCTGTTCTTCACAAGCCCCGCACCGACCATGATCGCGGTGACTGCCACCTCGCAGGTCGTCATGCCGACCTCAACCATGTTGCCCGTCGTGTTCCCATCGAGCCTGCCGAACACCTCGGTGATCCACCCCTCGGTCGTACACCGTCCGGCTGAGGTTGCCTCAGCCCCCCAGAGCCTGCCGAACACGGCGGCCCCCACGGGGATCGGTTCCCCAGGCACGTGGCTGATCTTCGGTGCGCTGATGCTCGGCCTCGGTGCCCTCATCCAGCTCACCCCGCATAACCGCCGCCGCGCCCTTTCCGCGTCGCGCCGCAGGGTTGCCCGCCGCGCCCAGCGTGCCATCAGCGATGAGGAAGTGCTCTCCGACCTGCTCAACCGCGACCTGTAGAGTCTGCCTTGTGGGGGCGTGGGGGCGGTGAATCCGCCCCACGAAAACCCGCACTGGTTTGCAAACATGTGCCAGCTTTGCTGGCACATGTTCGCAAACCAGTGCGGGTTTTTAGCGCGGTAGCCCTAGTTGACGTGGCCCTGGCTTCACCAGCGGACAGTGACGGGAGTGCCCATCGACGCCCAGGCGTAGAGCCAGGCAGCCTGCTCCAGCCCCACGTTGATGCAGCCGTGGCTCAAGCGCGCTCCCGAGCCAAAGCGGCTGTGCCAGTAGGTGCCGTGGATCGCCACCCCGCCCACCACGTACATCACGTTGGGCACGTTGGGCACCCGGTAGTACTCGCCGCCCAGGGTGCCCTCCATCGTCTGCGAGCGCAATTTGGCGTAGACCGCGAAGGTGCCGATTGGCGTGTTGAATCCATCGCGCCCGGTGGAGACCGGTGCGTCATAGACCATGGCCTCGCCCTCATAGGCGTAGAGCCACTGGTCGCCGATATCAACGATGATGTACTTACCGCTGCGGGCGGCGGGCGCGGGCGCGACGGGCTTGTCCGCCGGGGCGGGTGCCGCCGTTGGGGCGGGGTCGTCTGTTGGGGCGGGCGGCGCGAGCGCGGCGACGGTTTCAGGCAGGGGCAGCCCGTCATCGCCCACCGTCGGGGCACCCTGCGGGTCGACCGGGGCAATGGGTAGCCCGCGCAGCAGCGCCAGGCTGCGGCCGAGCGGACTGATCTGCACGGACTGGGCCGGGTCGGCGGCGAGCGGGTGATACTCCAGGCGCGAGCGCTCAAAGTACTGCACCTGAAGCAACTCCGGGCCGACATACTCCCAGGCCGGTGCGCTGATCGGGAAGCCGAAGACATCGACGCCACCATTGGCCTCCCAGTAGCTGCGAAACGGCGCACGAATGCCGTGCCCCGTCTCGGCGAAGAAGCGCACGCCGGGCTGGTCGGCTAGACCGACGGGGGCGGCGAAACGGTGGAAGAGCGCCGCGCTATACTCGGCACCGAGCCGGCCGCGCACGACCGCGTTGCCATACTCGGGGTGCAGTTCAAGCCGGCCGCGCTCGAAGTACTGCACCGTCAGATCGCCGTAGGCGAAGGGTTCCCCAATCGGCGCGCCGAGGGTGAGCGAGCCGCTGCTGGCCCGCCAGTAGCCCAGAAAGCCATCATCCTCGCTTAGGCGGTGGCCGGTCGAGGCGAAGAAGATCGCCGACTCGTCGGCGTGCGAGTCCGACGGCAGCACCCAAACACCGGCCAGTGCTCCGAGGATCAGGCTTGCCAGACATGCCTGGATGAATTGACGTAATAGCCGAGATTGCATAGCTTCCCCCCTCGTCAGTAGAAGCGGGCCAGGGAGCGCGCCGCCCTCCATGAAACCCTCTCAGTCGGCTCGATTATAGCGGTGGCATATAGGCTGTCAAGCATTAGATCTCGGGGAGGCCGTTCACACGCAGGGCGGTTGCAACGTCGCCTCCGGCGGGGGTTTGGGGGTGACGGCGAAGCCGCCAAAAACCAACCAAAAGCGTGGTCTGGGGCGCAGCCCCAAGGACGTTGCATCAGCCCTGCGACGTTGCAACCGCCGGTAGCGCGCCGGGGCGGGTTATGGTAGCATGGCCCCCAGCATAACATAGTAAGGGGAGATCTCGATGACCACCCAAGATCTACGCGGCGATCTGGAGACATTGCGCAACCGCTTCGAGTCTATTCGGGGGCATCTTTGACCTGACGAGCAAGCAGGCGCAGATTGCCGTCCTTGAGGATCGCTCGGCTGAGTCCGACCTTTGGAGCGACCCGCGCGCGGCCCAGGGCGTGATGCAACAACTCACCCGTCTCAGGGAGGAGGTTGGGCAGTGGACGCGGCTAGACGCGAGGCTGGGCGGGCTGGCCGAGCTGATCGCGATGGCCGAGGCCGAGGGCGACGAGTCGCTCTACAACGAGCTTTTCGGCGAGTTGCGCGCCGCGCAGCAGGAGCTCGGGCGGCGTGAGTTGGCCCTGCTGTTGAGTGGCCGCTATGACGACCGCGATGCCTTCGTCACCATCCAGGCCGGCATGGGCGGCACCGACGCCCAGGATTGGGCCGAGATGATGCTGCGCATGTACACGCGCTGGGCCGAGGCCCGTGGCTATACCGTGAACCTGGTTGACCAGAGCGAGGGCGATGAGGCTGGGATCAAGAGCGCCACCTTCGAACTGCGCGGCCCCTACGCCTACGGCAACGTCCGTGCCGAGTCCGGGGTCCACCGCCTGATCCGGCTCTCGCCCTTCAACGCCGCCCACACCCGTCAGACCTCCTTCGCCCGCATCGAGGTGGTGCCTGAGGTGGACGATGCGCCCGAGGTGACGATCACGCCCGACGACCTGCGCATCGACGTCTTTCGCAGCGGCGGCAAAGGTGGCCAGGGCGTGAACACCACCGACTCGGCGGTGCGGCTGACCCATCTGCCCACGGGGCTCGTCGTCACCTGCCAGAATGAGCGTTCGCAGATCCAGAACCGCGAGACGGCCCTGCGCGTGCTGCGCGGGCGTCTGCTGGAGCGTGAGCTACAGCGCCAGGTCGAGGAGCGCTCGCGCCTGCGCGGTGAGTACCGTGACGCCGCCTTTGGGAGCCAGATGCGTACCTACTACCTACACCCCGCAACCCTGGTGAAAGATCATCGCACCGACCACGAGACCAGCAACGTCCAGGCGGTACTCGATGGCCTGATTGACCCTTTCATCGAGGCATACCTACGCTGGAGCGTGAGTCAATAAGCATCTGGCGATGAGTGTCAGTTGTGCTGGCATTCGTCGCCAGATGGAGGGTTTAGGAATCCAGTGCCTATGCAACCTATAGGGCGCGCCGGCGCCCTCTTCCTGCTCATCCTCGCCACGCTGCTGGTCGCCCCGATCCATGCTCGCCAGGGCACCACGATCAGCGTGGCGTCGAGTACGGCGCAGCCGGACTTCCCCAACCGGATCACCTTTGCGTTGAGCGCCGCCAGCAGCGCTGCCGATATCCGCGAGGTGCAACTGCTCTACGGGGCCACCCGCAGCGGCGCGCTCACACTTGTCGATTTGCCGCTGAAGGCGAATCCCCAGGTGACGTTGAGCCACCAGCTCGACACCCAGGTCTACTACTACCCGCCCGGTACCGAGATCACATACCGCTGGGTGATCCGTGACGCGGCCGGGAATACCCTGGAGAGTGAGCCGCAGCGCGTGGTCTACCACGATGAGCGCTTCAACTGGAGCGAGCGCACGGTGCGCAATGTGACCGTCTACTGGTACAAGGGCGGCGATGCATTTGGCGATGTTCTGGCGGCGGCGGTGGATCGGGCGCTCGCCCATCTCCAGGCCGAACTGGGCACAAATCTGACCAAGTCGGTGCGGATCTACGTTTACGCCACCAACCGCGACATGCGCTCGGCCCTCCAGGCGAACTCCGAGGAGTGGATCGGCGGACAGGCGAACCCGACCCTGGGCGTAATCGTGGCCACCATCGCGGCGGGGGATGAGACCGGAGCGCGGCGGATCATCCCACACGAGCTTTCGCACCAGGTACTCAACCAGGCGGTTGAGAACCCCTACGGCGGTATCCCGCCCTGGTTTGATGAGGGTCTGGCGGTGCATAACCAGGAGGTGCGCGACATCGACTACGACCAGATGATCGTGCAGGCCGCCGAGGAGAACCGGCTGATCCCGCTGGAGGCGCTGTCCTCCACTTTCCCCGCCGACCCCGAGCAGGCCCGGCTCTCCTACGCCCAGAGCCGCGATATGGTGGAGCATATCATCGCCACCTACGGCGAGGCCAAGCTCCAGGCTATGGTGGTCGCCTTCGCCGCAGCGACCCCGGTGGACGAGGCGGTGCAGGGGGTACTCGGTCACAGCGTGGACGAGCTAGACGCCGAGTGGCGCAAGGGTCAGCCTAAGCCCAGCGGCCCGACACCCGATCTCGTCGGGCCGCAGGTGGCTCCCGCTGACCGCTTCCGCGACCGACCGGTGCTGCCGGTCGGCGCTGCGGCGAGCTCATCTAGCACGCCCTTCGAGGATCGTCCGCCGACGTTTATCGGGTGGCTGGCAAGCCTGCCAACGTGGGCCACCCTGAGCGCTGCCGCCGTCTGCTGCATCACCGGGGTGCTGATCCTCGGCACCGTGCTGCTCATCGGGCTGCGCCTAGTCGGCGTGGATAAGCGGATATAAGGACGCCGCAGCGCAGCGCTACGGCGTCCTTACGGCGATGGCTCTGAGGTATGGTTCCGAAGAGCTTTACCGTTTGGCGGGGACGCGATGAGGCGAGGATGCGAGAGCATCGCCTCGCCTTATCCTCGCCTCATCGCCAAACGGTCAAGCTGAAACCTGACACCTGAAACCTTGTCTGAGGATTAAATGTATGGAAACCAAGTTCACGCCCTGGCGGATGACCTACATCAAGCGCGGGGATGGGCCGGGCGAGGAGATCTGCGTTTTCTGCGCGATGGCTGCGGCCCCCCGCGACCACGACGTGGATAACCTGGTACTCTACCGGGGCGAGCGCTGCCTGGTGGTGCTGAACCTCTACCCCTACAACACGGCGCACCTGATGGTCGTGCCCTTTGCCCACACCGCCGACCTGCCCGGACTCGACGCGGCGGCGGCGGGTGAGTTGCTCACCCTCACCCAGCGCTGCGTGCGGATCCTGGGCGACACGTACCAGCCCCACGGGTTCAACCTGGGCATGAACCTCGGGAGCATCGCCGGCGCAGGTATCGCCGAACACCTGCATATGCATATTGTGCCGCGCTGGAGCGGCGACACCAACTTTATGCCGATCATCGGTGGGACGAAGCTCATCCCAGAGGATCTTGACTCGACCTACGATCGCCTGCGGCCGGGTTTCGCCACGCCA
>CAISPW010000398.1 GCA_903887465.1 uncultured Oscillochloris sp.
GCATCCTCAATCTGCGGGCGCGCATGCTCAATCTGCGGGCGCGCATGCTCAATCTACATCACCTTGAATGATCTGCTGATTGAGTGGGTTGAGCCAACGCGCCTTGCTCTGATAGGCGAGGATCGGCTCATAGCCAAAGGCCCGCGCCTCCTCAGCCCACTGATCAACAAGGTGCTGATACAGCACCGCGATGATCACGGCAAGCCGACCCCACGGTCGTAACGGCGGGCGCAGGAGAGGACGGGTTCAAAGAAACCTCGCACCAAATTGTGGCTGGAGGTCATCCCTCGCGATCTGGGCCGAGACCGCCACGCATAAGGAATAGTAGGCAACGAATATGGCAAAGCTGGTACTCGATCTGCACGAGTTCTATAACCGCAGCGACCAGATTGATGCGCGGCTGAATCGGATTATCCAAGATGCGGTTGATAAGCGCATCGCCCTGGTCGAGATTATTTCGGGCAAGGGCAGCGGGCAGCTCAAGAAGCGGGTGCTGCGCTTTCTCAACCAGGGGCATATTCGTGCGCGCTATCACCGGCTTGAGAAGGACGACCAGAACTTCGGGCGGATCTTCGTCCACTTTCGGCATTGAGGTGGGCGAGGCTGCCGCCGTGCTGACGACTCCCAGGAACACCTATGAACCTTCCACCGCGCATCCGCAGGGCATGGCTCACCCTGATCAAGCATACCCTGAACCCGCTGACCCGCCAACTCGCCCGATCATCCATCGGGCCGTTCAGCCTGATCCGGCACGTGGGCCGACGCAGCGGGAAGACCTACGAGACCCCGATGATTGTCGCCCCGATCAGCGGCGGCTTCATGATTGAGCTGACCTACGGGCACGATGTGGACTGGTACAAGAACATCGTGGCCGCCGGCGGCGGTACGGTCGTCCACCGTGGGCAGGCATATGTGATCCACCAGATCGAGCGGGTAGACACCGCGACGGGCCTCGCCGCCTTCCCGCCGTCACAGCGGTTCGTGCTGCGTCTGTTCCGCAGGACGCATTTCGAGCAACTGCTGCTGCGGCAGGAACCGCAGGCTGAAGCTCACGAGGGAGTATGACCGGAGAAGTCATCTCGCTCAAGGCATTTTGGGAAACGCTGCTGCCGCAGTCCAACCGTCGCACCGGCTTCTCGATTCGGCACGCCGGGAAGCGAAACTTTGTTTATTATCAGCTGGTGGGCTTCCAGTTCAGCTACCAGATCGACTGGTTCAAACCCAATGCGACAATCGCCTTCACGCTGGTGCGCAGCGATGGCGACGAGATCTTTGCGCATCTGTTGGCGCTCCGCACCCAGATCGAATCCGACTTCGGTGGCGCGCTGCGCTGGGTACAGGCATTCCCTATCCCTGGCAACACCTACCCCGCGCCGGCGCTTGTCGCGAGCGTCCCATGCCCTGGCCTACGCGATCTGCCACGTGATCAGTGGCCAGCCGTACAGGCGCAGATGATCGCTGTGATGGTTCGCCTGGAGCAGGCTGTTGCGCCACAGGTGGCAGCCTGGCTGCCGGATTGAGCGATCCACCGTTGCCCCGGTTACCTCAGCGCCGCCGCTGATGGATATCTTTCAGGAACCGCTTCAGCGTCTGGAGGCGCTCCAGGGTGATACTGCGTTGCACAGATGTAGATCTTGATGCTGGGACCGTGACGATTGAGGGGGGGCCACAACATTGTGGAGTAAACCACCACCCGCCTAAAGGCGGGGGCTTTGCTCTGGCGCGACAGGCGAACCTGCCTCCGAGCAGTACGGCACGTTTACGGGTGCCCTGCCGGAAATAGTTCCGGCAGCGATCACATCTGCGTGGCCAGCGAACCCGC
>CAISPW010000399.1 GCA_903887465.1 uncultured Oscillochloris sp.
GCGGGTTCGCTGGCCACGCAGATGTGATCGCTGCCGGAACTATTTCCGGCAGGGCACCCGTAAACGTGCCGTACTGCTCGGAGGCAGGTTCGCCTGTCGCGCCAGAGCAAAGCCCCCGCCTTTAGGCGGGTGGTGGTTTACCAACAAACTCCTTGGCGACCCCCAGGCTAATGTTGTAGAGCAGGTACGCCTTAGAGTCGAAGTAGTGGTCGAGGGTTGAGGCGCGCACGCCCACTACCTCGGCGATGGTACGCATGCCCACCGCGCTGTAGCCACGCTCGTAGAATAGGCGGGCAGCCTCGTCGAGGATGGAATCCAGCCGCGAACCCTCAGGGTCTGCCGGTGTCGCTGTTGTCACGCATCCTCCACATCGAGGTCTAACGAACGTTCGTGAGGTGAGAATGAAAATAATATAGCTTAGGATCTAGGTTGATGTCAATAGCCATACGCGCATTGGGGATCCCGAACCAGCCGAAGCCGCAGCAAAGACACAAACCCCTTACGCCCGCTCATACGCAGCGATGGCCATACCCGAGGCCACGCCGGTGAAGACATCCATCTCCTGAAGCTTGGCGGTGCCAAACTTCTCGGCGAGCATTTTTATGAAGCGCGGGATGCGCGAGGATCCGCCAGTGCGCAGCACCACGTCAATGTCTTTGGGCCGCATACCGGCGGTCGCCAGGACGCGGTCGATGCATGCGCTCACGGCACGCACATCGGGGCCGATCAGCCGCTCGAAGTCCCAGCGCGGCACCGTCTCGTCAAAGTCGATCTCGCCCATGTGCATACCCAACACCGCCGTGTCAGCCTCCGAAAGCTGCACTTTGGTCTGCTCGACAGCCTCGTACATCGGCAGTCCGTAGTTCTGGCGCACCAGCGAGCGCAGGGCCTTCAGTTCCTTTGTGCGGTCGCCGATGGCTACCGCCTCGTCAATGATCTCCAGGTACTTGGGTTGGGTCATATCGCTGATCGTCTGCCACTCGCTTAGATGCTCCAGCACGTGAGTGGGAAAGGGCAGACGGCGGGCACCCAAGGTGGCCCCCTCGCCGAAGTGCGGCATCAGGCGGCCCATCACGAGGCGCTGGTCGAGCAGATCGCCGCCCACCGGCACGCCGTCGGTGGCGATGAACTGCCGCCTGCCCCGCCCGTCCAACCGCATGATCGTCACGTCTAAGGTGCCGCCGCCGAAGTCGAAGACCAGCGCGTGCTGCGCGCTGCGCACCTCGCGGGCGTAAGCGAGGGCCGCGCCGATCGGCTCATCCAGGAAGGTCACGCCGGGTAGTTCGGCCAGCCTGCACGCTGCCTGCATGCGCTCGAAGGCCAGGGCGTCGGCCTCGCGGGAGGCCGCATAGTGGACGGGACGCCCGATCACCATGCCGGTCACCTTCTGGCCGATGCTGGCCTCGATCCGCTCGTAGATCAGGCGCAGCACGATCGCGATCAGTTCCTCCAGGCTGTAGGAGATGCCGAAGACGTTGGTGTGGCGGAAGGAGCGGTCGCGCAGGCCGGTCTTCAGCGACCGGAAGAGCCGGCCGGGCGCGTTGACCTCCACCTTCACATACAGCGCCTGCTGCTGCGTGCCCAACTCGGCGAAGGTCATCTCAGCATCGCCGAGATACTTCCACTCGTACACAACCTCGCGCCCAACGTTGCCCTCAGTGAAGTGGTTGATCGCCGCGCGGCCAATGTATGCCGCGCCCTCACGGGTGATAAACAGGGTCGAGCGCAGGATGCTCGGACTACTGCTGACCGGGTCGAGGGGCAGCAGAGTTAGGCGCGAGCCGTCGTAGACAGCGGCGCTGGAGTTGGTCGTGCCGAAGTCGAGTCCTACCCGCATCGTCTTCTCCTTGCACACAACGCAAAAATGTCGCCGGGCGATCTACCCCGGCGCGTGCTGAGTGCAGATTCTTGATTGTCGGCTGGCGTCGTCGGCTGGCGGACAGGGTACCCCAAGCGTTGGGGCGTCATCAATAATTTACCCTGGGGGCATAGCCCGCTACTTTCGGGTGAGCGCGTAGGCGATGCCATCGCGCAGGGTGCCGCGAGTGACGATGCTGCTCAGATCGACCCCCAGCCCGATGATGGTCTGTGCGACCTCTGGGCGAATACCAGTAAGTACAACCTGAGCGCCGAGCAGGCTCACCGCCTGCGCAGCCTGAATAAAGGCGTTTGCGACCTGTGTGTCCACCACCGTCACGCCGGTGATATCGAGGATGACGATCCGGGCGCGGGTGTCGGCAACCCCGGTGAGCAGGGACTCGAGTACCTTATGGACGCGCAGCGAGTCCACCGAGCCAACCAGCGGCATGATCAGCACCTCATCGTTGATCGGGATCAGCGGGGTGGAGATCTCTTCGAGTACTGCGGCCTGCGAGCGGATAATCTCCTCTTTCTCAAGCGCCTTGCGAATGGCCTCGGTCGCCTGTTCGCGTTCGGTGATATCCCACGAGATGCCGATTGTCCGAATAATCGCGCCCGTCGCGTTGCGGAGGGGCGATTTCACGGTGTGGAAGATATGAACCTCGCCGTCGTAGCGGGTCACCGGCTCTTTCGGGATCGTCAGGGTACGACCGGTGGTAAACACCTCGGTATCATCTTTCACATACTGCTGGGTGTTATCCGGCTCGGCGAAGGGCGCGTCGATCAGACCCTGAATCGCTTCCGGTGTCATGCCATAAAATACCCGGAACGCCTTGTTTGCATAGACAATATGTGAGTTGGCACCTTTGCAGAGTACCATGTCGGACACGGCGTCAAGCGCCTGGAGATACATTGTGTTATCGACCTGCAATGCGCTAAGCTGTGATTCGAGCTCCGCGATGCGATCGACGAGCGTAGCCACCGTTGGCATGCTCCCGCTATGCAATGATCTATCATTGCTCATGAGGCTTTCTTTCTTTTACCGAGGACGCAACGCGGAGCCTCAACAATGAGGTGAGGACAGAAGCGTAGCCCGGCCTTTAGTATAGCATGCAGGCTATGCAGCCCGGACTGATGCAACGTCGCCTCCGGCGGGGGTTTGGGGGTGGCAACGCCACCTCCGAAAGATCTTTTTTGGCAATACCGCAAAAGTCGCCCGGTCAGGCTGAGCGCCCGGCCCGTAAACGGGCGGGCGAGGTTGACGACGGCCGCTGAAGCGGCCTCAGACAGGCCGCTTCA
>CAISPW010000400.1 GCA_903887465.1 uncultured Oscillochloris sp.
AGCGGCCTCAGACAGGCCGCGTCAGCGGCCGTCGTCACCCTTCAGCCCCCGGCGAACGTTGCCGCGACAGGGCGACTTCTGCGGCCTATTGGTTATTGGTTGTTGGCTATGTTGTGCCAGGGTAGGGTCACGCTGAAGCGGCTGCCGAGGCCGGGCGTACTCGTCACCGTCACGCTGCCCTGGTGCGCCTGCACCAGCCGATGTACCAGCGCCAGGCCCAGCCCGGCCCCGCCATACTGGCGGCTAAGGCCGCTGTCGATCTGGGTGAACGGCTGGAACATGCGTGAAATATCCGCCTTGGCGATGCCGATGCCGGTGTCTGCGACGGTGAAGGTTGCGGTCTGCCGGGCCGTGTCGCCGCGTACCTCCAGCCCAACGATGCCACCTGCGGGGGTGAACTTGACCGCGTTGTCCAGCAGGTTGATCAAGATTCTTGTGAGGTACCGCGCATCGGCGTAGATCATCGTCACCTGCGAGTCCAGCGCCTTGTTCAGCGCGATCCGCTTGATCACGGCGCTCTCGGCCACCATTTGGAGACTCCGCTGGCAGATGCTATCGACCTCGACCAGTTCAATCTGGAGCTGGAGCTTCCCCGCCTCGATCTTTGCGAGGTCGAGGATCTCGTTGATCAGCGTCAGCAGGTGGTGGCCGCTGGCATCGATACTGCGCAGGGCTTCAATCTGCTGTGGGATGAGCGCGCCGTAGATCTCCTCGCGGAGCAGCTCGGCGCGGCCCAGGATCGCGTTGAGCGGCGTGCGCAGCTCGTGGCTCATGTTGGCGAGGAAGTCGTCTTTGAGCCGGGCCGCCTGGGCCAGATCGGTATTGGCCTGGACCAGATCGGCGGTGCGCTCGGCAATCCGCAGCTCAAGCGTCTCGTTGAGCTGGCGCAGCGCGGCCTCGGCCTGCTTGCGCTCGGTAACGTCGCGGTAGTTCACCACGATCGCCTGCACCCCCGGCACATCCAGCAAGTTGGTGCCCGTCGCCTCCAGCCAACACCATGAGCCGTCTTTGCGCCGATAGCGCAGCTCGCTCGAAAATGGCCGCTGTGGCTGCTGCCGTATCTGGAGAAACATCTCGGTGTTTACGGCCAGATCATCCGGGTGCAGGTACGTGAAGCCGCTCTGCCCGATCAGCTCCTCGGGGAGGTACCCCAACATACGCAGGGCCGCCGGGCTCTCGTAGAGGATGGTGCCGTCGGCGGAAAGCGTGGCCACGCCATCGGCGCTGTACTCGATCAGCGCCCGGAAGTGCTGCTCACTTGCGCGTAGCTGGGCCTGGAGTTGGTGCCGTTCGATCGCATAGCGGATCGCCCGCACCAGCATGTCGCTTCCATACATGCCTTTGACCAGGTAGTCCTGCGCTCCGGCGTGGACCGCCTCAATCGCCAGTTCCTCATCCTGCATGCCTGAGAGTACCACGACCGGGACTGTGGGAACCTGGGTGTACAGTCTGGTGAAGGTGGCCAGCCCCTGACTATCGGGCAGCCCTAGGTCGAGCAGCACCACATCGAAGGCCCGCTCGGCGAGGCAGGCCAGACCCTGGCTGAGCTGCTCAACTACCGTCATGTGAAATGTGACCAGCGGGATATGCGCCAGCGCCGACTCCAGCATAACCACGTCGGCGAGGTTATCTTCCAGCAGCAATATCTGGATATGCGGATTATCCATTGTCGGCTCCCGAGGGTAAGGTGACCACGCTCAGCCAGAACTGCTGGATCGACTGCACCGCCTGGACGAAGGTGGCGAAGTCGAGGGGCTTGACCACATAGCAGTTGGCGTGCAGGTGGTAGGCCTTCCAGATATCTTCTTCCGCCTGTGAGGTGGTCAGCACGACGACCGGGATGGTCTGCAGGTCTGGGTCAGCCTTGATTTCGGCCAGCACCTCGCGCCCGCTCTTGCGGGGCAGGTTCAAGTCTAGCAAGATCAGGTCAGGGCGGGGCACATCGGCATAGGGCGGCTGCTTGCGTAAGAAGGCGATGGCATCCACACCGTCGTCCACCACATGGATGGCATTAAGCACGCGGGCCTCGGCCAGGGCGTCCCGCGTGATCAGCACATCGGCGGGGCTATCTTCGACCAGCAGGATCTCAATATGCTTGAGGAATGATGAAGGCAGCATCGTCTAGCTCCGATCAGGGAGGGTAAAGAAGAAGGTTGTACCCTGTCCCATGTGAGAATCGACCCAGATCTGTCCGCCGTGACGCTCGACGATCTTCTTGCAGAGCGCCAGCCCGATCCCGGTGCCGGGATAGTCGCGGCGGGGATGCAGGCGTTGAAAGATCACAAAGATGCGCTCAAAGTAGTCTGGCGAAATCCCGATGCCGTTATCGTGTACCGAGAAGCACCACGCGCCATCGCGGCGTGCGGCGCTGATGTGAATCTGCGGGGGCACTTCACGATGAAACTTGATGGCGTTGCCGATCAGGTTCTGGAAGATCTGGGTGAGCTGGGTCGGATCGGCCTGCACCGTGGGCATAGGGTCGTGCGTGATCACGGCGGCGTTCTCGGTGATCGCCACATAGAGATTGGCCAGCGCGTGATCCAGCACCGTATCAACCGCGATTGGCACAAAGGGCTTCCCGCGCCGCTGCACGCGCGAGAACACAAGCAGGTCGTTGATCAGCGCCTGCATGCGGGCGGCCGCATCGACCGCTAGGCCAATATACTCGTCGGCGCGCGCGTCGAGCTGACCCTGGTAGCGCTGTTGTAAGAGTTGCACCATGCCGGTCACCGCGCGCAGCGGCTCCTGGAGATCGTGCGAGGCCACCGAGGCAAACTGCTCCAGGTCGGCGTTCGAGCGGCTCAACTCCTCCATCATCTGGTGCATCGCGGCCTCGGCCTGCTTGCGTGCGGTGATCACATCAAACACCGCCACAAAAAATCCCTCTGCCGGGCTATAGACCGAGAGCGCGAACCAGCGCTGGAGTGACTCGACGAACATCTCGAACTTCTCGTGCTGGCCAGTCAGGGCCACGCGCGCGTAGATCTCAAACAAGCCTGGGTCAGCCTCACGAATGCCTGGGATGACCTCGCTAACCCGCTTCCCTCTCACGTGGTGTAACCCCGTCAGCGCTTCAAATGCGGCGTTGACCTCGCAGTAGATCCAGTCCTGCGCCACCCCGTCCTCAACGATCATCTGGCAGTATGCGTAGCCTTCGGCCATGTGATCAAATAAGCTCCGGTAGCGCGCTTCGCTTGACTTGAGCGCCGCTTCAGCCTGCTTGCGTGCGGTGATGTCGCGGCCAAGGATAGCGACCCCCGCGACCTGCCCCGTCACGGTCATGATCGGACTCAAGCGATACTCTACCGTCTGCGGCTCCTGGGTAAAGCGACTGTTTATCTCAACGCTGAACGGCCCGTGCTGCATTGCGCGATCATAGTAGGCCCGCCACTCGTCTATGGCAGCTTGTGGCAGTTCTGGTACCAGCACACACTCGCCTACGGTCATACTTCGCCCGATCGCCGCACTGACATTGTGGTGATACCAGCGGTTGGCCACGATCAGCCGGTACTGGGTGTCCACGGACCAGATGTTGCTGTCCGTGTTCTCAATCAAGGATACAAGGTTTTGCTGGCTCTCGTGCAGCGCCTTTTCCACATATTTGCGCGCGGTGATGTCGCTGTAGGTGATCACCACAATCTGGGGATCAAGGGGCAGGGGCGCTGCAGTGACGTTGATCCAGGTTGTCGCGCCGGTCGGCGTGATCATGCCCATCTCGACATTATCAACGATACGCTGCTCCTTGAGCGCCCGCACGCTGGCATATTCATCGGACGGCATCGGCGAGCCATCGGGGCGCACGACCTGCCACTCGGCACTGTCGATCTGGCGCTGGTGCTGTTCCGCGCGCCCAAGGCCCAGCAAGTGCTCCGCTGTGGCGTTGGTTTCAATAATCTGGCCCATCTCATCCGAGACGGTAATGCCCAGCGGGAAGGAGACGAACAAGGTCTGGTACTTAGCCAGCGCAACCTGAAGATCGGCCTCGGCGCGCTTACGCGCGGTGATGTCATAGTTGACGCCGATCATCCGTATCGGCGTGCCATCGGCATCCCGGATCACATCGCCATCGGCCTTGATCACGTGGATGGAGCCGTCAGGCCAGATCACCCGAAACTCGGTGTCGTAGGCGCATTCGCCACGCTGCGCCTGAGCCGAGATCGCAGCGCTGGCGGCGCGGTCATCAGGATGGATGCCGTTCAGCCAGGATTCGTAGGCACCAGCGAAATCCTCGCGCCGCATGCCGAAGATCTCATACATCCGGTCATCCCAGAGCAGCTTATTCTTCTGAATGTCCCAGTCCCACACGCCCATGTGGGCGGCACGGGTCGCCAACTCCAGGCGCTCGGCCAGTCGGCGGATCGTGTGTTCGGCGTGCTTGCGGGCGGTGATATCAATCGAGCTCGTCAGCAGCGCGTAGCCCTCACCGTAATTATCGGTCAGCACCTGGTCGATGATGAAGAAGGTGTGCCTCCCAACGGGGAGTTCAAACGTGTCCTCATACTCCATGAAAGATCGGGAGGCGATGAAGCGGCGGTTGCGCTCCAGGTAGCGCTGGGCGACCTCGAAGGGCAGCACATCGAAGATGGATCGCCCAATGACCTCGGTGGGGGTCAGCCCGAACATGTTAGCGGCGCGCTGATTCGCGAAGAGGTAGCGACCGTCGAAGTCCATGAGCAGCACGCCGGCGGCGATCCCGTCCAGGATCTCGTACACCTGCCGCGTGGACAGGGTGCCCGCACTCGGCGCGCCCTCGGTCGCCAGCGGCGCGCGACCGCTGGCGGCCAGGGCGCACTCCGCCTCGTCCAGGCGCACCCGCAGCTTCTGATTTTCCCTAACGAGCTGCTCGTAGGTTGGCTGGTCAGGAGTCATCGTTTCTCTCCTGTTGGCAAGATTCAGAAGCGCTTCACCGTTAGGCGACGAGATGATGAGGCGACGAGATGATGAGGCGACGAGGCGACGAGGCGATGACGCGACGAGATGATGAGGCGACGAGGCGATGACGCGATGACGCGCTCCTATCGCCGCATCGCGTCATCATCTCGTCGCTGAACGGTCACGTGCGTTTGAATCATGCCTAACCGCAACTGATACGGCACAGCCGCAGTGAGACTACGCTGCGGTACCCGAGCGAGCGGCCCGACAAGCTGCAAGAGTTTCACCGTATGGCGCTTGGGTTGAATGTGAGCGCGGGGCGGAAGCGGGTGTGTGGTGGAAGGGTAGCAAAAAGCGGCAGGTTTCGAACCCCTGCCGCTTCCCAATGCCTCAAAATGGCTCCCCGACGTGGATTCGAACCACGAACCCTCTGATTAACAGTCAGATGCTCTACCATTGAGCTATCGGGGATCGCTCACAACGCACCGAAGTATAGCATAGCTTGTGAAAGCTCGCAAATGTGCCGGCCTATCCTTCTAGGGCGGGCGCAACCTCCTGCCACCGTTCGCCGTGGGGCTGAACCCCTCGGCTACGGGTGACGAA
>CAISPW010000401.1 GCA_903887465.1 uncultured Oscillochloris sp.
CGCGGCCTATAACCAAATTGCGAACGTAGCGCCTGATGCCTTCGGGCCAGGGCGTAGGGGCTGTGTAGTCCAGCCTGTCAGGATTGCCCTGCCAAACCGGAAGCAAGCGTCATAAAACGCTATGCTTTTGGATACTATTGCTATGCCAGATGCGACGCTCATCGTGGCGCTTGAGGGTCTGCGCGATGGCTACAGCCAGCGGCAGAAGGCCACAAATGGCCTGATTACCGCGCTTAAGGCGGCCACCGGCGCGCTCGGCAAGGCCGGTCGGGCCATCCGTGAGTACGCTCCGACGCCGCCCCCCGGCGGCCCGCTGGCCCAGGCCCAGCAAGCGTTTGCGGCCCTGCGCCTGAAGGACGAGGCGGTAGACCCGCTACTGCCCGAACTGCGCCGCGAGGCGAAGCTGCTCACCGGTATGGCCGCCGTCCTGAAGGACGCCCTCGCGGCCCTGCGCGGTGAGGCTGTCGATGTGGTGCGTCTGGGCCACGCCTGCGGTGCGCTTGAGTCTAGCAGGATCCAAGATCCCGCCCTGCGCCAGTTGCTGCCCGGCCTGAGGCATGAGCTTGATCTGGCCCAGCGCGCGCTCGGCGACACCTTCGGCTTGGCCTTGCGCCACGCCTTGGCTGCGCAGGGCGTCGAACTGGGCGGTCGTCCGCCGCGCTTCGAGATCGGGCGCTTCGATCTGACGGCCAACTTCGTCAGCCGCACGGCCACCCTCAGCTACGGCAAGGAGTTGGTGATCAAGCGCGTGCCGCTCAGTGTCGATGCGGTGCTTGCGGCCTACCAGCGCGAGGTTACGCTGATCAGCGGGCGCAACGAGGACGGCGAGCGCTGGATCGAGCAGCTCTACGAGGCGTGGGAGACCGCGCGCCGCAAGCGCGGCAGCGCCGATCTGCGTGCCAATATCGTCGAGTGCTACCTGGAACTGGTGCTGCTGCGCCAGTCGAAAGCGTTCCGCAGCGCGCCCAGCCGTCACGACTTCACCGACTACAGCCGGGCGCAGTTCGCCTACGATTTCTACGAGTTCACCAGCCCGCGCCCCGTTACCTACAAGGGTCTGCGCGCCTTCGGCACGGTGGCCACCAAAGCGCAGACCGATAACGTCGAGCGCAGCATCTGGATCGTCAGTGGCGAAAGCCCCCACGTCGGGAGCTATATCGCCGATGTGAAGTTCGATAGGGATGAGTAAATCCATTTTGGATTTTGGATTTTGGTAGTCCGTAACATAAGTTTCCTGGTACACGTGCTGGCTTCGACAGGCTCAGCCCGCGCCCGTTGGCTGAGCCTGTCGAAGCCACAATTGGACAGCATATGCTCCCAGAGCCGCGCCTCGCGCGCCAGATCATCGAGACCCTCGGGCAGTCGGGTACGCCGCTGTCGAAGGGTGTGAGCTACTACAACGTCGGCAATGAGACGCTGCTGAACGCCATCGACCGCCACTACCTCGGCTCGTACCTGGCCGACGGCGGTGCGGTCTTTAAGCTGGTGGTAGGCGACTACGGCAGCGGCAAGTCGCATTTCCTCTACTGCGTGCGCGACCGGGCCTGGGAGCGTAACTTCGCGGTGAGCAAGGTAGATCTCAGCCCGAAGGAGAGTCCCTACGACGATCAGCGCCGGGTCTATGCCGCCGTGGCCTCGAATATCATCTGGCATGAACTGGGGAGCCTGGGCGAGGACGAGCACGGCCTGACCCGTTTCCTTGAAGGCACCCTGCGCCGTCTGGCCGCGCCCCACGGCCTCGACCTGGAGGACGCCGAGGCGGCTGAACTGCCCGAGGTGCGCGCCCTGCTGCAGACCATCGCCACCACGCCGATCGACAGCCTGAGCTTCCAGAAGGCGGTGCAGGGCTACCTCAACGCCCTGTTGCGCGGCCAGCAGCTGCGTCAGGAGTCGCTGGGGCGCTGGCTGCACGGCGAGGAGGTCAGCCCGGAGGATAGCCGCGATCTGCGCTCGATCGGCGTGACCGAGAAGATCAACAAGAACAACGCCTTCAAGATGCTGCGCTCGCTCTGTCAGGCGGTGCGCGCGCTCGGCTACACCGGGCTGGCCCTGCTCTTTGATGAGGGCGACCGCATGCTCAGCGTGGGCGGGCGATCCGAGAAGGTGGCCACCGATAACCTGCGCGAGGTGATCGACCGCTGCCGCGAGGATCTGCCCGGCGCGATGTTCCTCTACGCGGTGCCGCCGGCCTTTATCAACGACATCGTGCCGAAGTACCCGGCCCTCCAGCAGCGTATCCAGGCTCCGAACGATTTCTCGCGCTCGAATCCCTTCAGCCCGCAGATTAACCTGGAGCGCCTGGATGTGCCTGACGCCGAGCTGCTGACCCAGATTGGCTACCGCCTGCTGCCAATCTTTGAGACGGCCTACGCCTTCCGGCTGAACCCGGAGATCCAGGCCGCCAATATCGCCACGCTCTCCGAGGCGGCGCGCAACTCGTACCTGGCGATCAGCCACCGCCGCCTGTTTATCAAGGCCCTGGTGACGGAGTGGTTTCGCCAGAAGGAAGAGGGCGAGCAGCCGATGAGCGTCGAGTATGCCGCTGCCGCCATCCGTGGCCAGCGCGACGCTCTGATGGCCCTGGCCGACGGCGAGCAGCGGCCTTACTAGCGGAGATTTATGGCTGATGTAGCTACCCAGACCTCCCGCCGCGTCGTCCATCCGCGACTGGGGCCAGGCAACCTGCTCAAGACGTATATGAGCGGCTATGAGTTCGAGGTATGCTTCGACTCGGGCCGCCGCTTCCGCCTGCCCGCCCGCGAGTTTGAGGCCGAGTCGGCTGGCCCCTGGCAGGTTGTCACCGGTGCCCCGGCCCCCGCCGCGCGCGCGATCATCCTCGACGATGACCAATTCCGCGCTCGCCAGACCCTGGAGGCTCTGCGGCTGGGGATTGTGCCGATGAAGGATGTGGAGACTCTGACGATTGGCCTGGAGGCCGAGCAGGTCACGCTCGACCGCGCCTTGGCCCGCTCGCGCGAGCGCGGCGGCGATGCGCTGGCGGTGATTGGTGACTACGGCTTTGGCAAGAGTCACTTTGTGGAACTGGCGGCCCGCCGCGCTCTGCGCGAGAACTGCCTGGTGGCCAGCGCCAGCCTGGATCTGGTCGAGGTGCCGCCGGGCAAGGCCAACGAGATCTACCGGGCGCTGCTGGGCGGCCTGCGCTACCCCGACAGCGACGAGCGCGGCCTGGCCCCGCTGCTGAAGAAGGCCGTCGCCAGCCCGGCGGTGATGGCGCAGTTCGCCGAGCGCAGCCCACGCGGGAAGGACGACCCGCTCGTCGCGGTGCTGCGCGTCCTGGCCGACTGCGGCAGCCAGATCGCCTATGACGAGATGGTGCTGTGGGTCAGCGGCCAGATCCGCGCGCCCACCGCCGAAATGCGCAGCTACCTGAAGCGGCCGCCACGGATCTATCTGTCTGGCGAGATCGCCCGCCAGTATAGCTATCTGCTCACCGCGATAAGCGTGCTGGCCACCATGCTCGGCTACGGCGGCCTGGCCGTGCTGATCGACGAGTCTGAACACTACTCGCTGCTGCGGGCCACCCAGCGCGGGCGGGCCGACGCCTTCTTTAAGGCGCTGATCTACGCGGCCATCGGCCAGGCCAACAGCCGGGTTGACCCGAAGACCATCTCCTACCACAGCTCGGCGGAGTACGACATCACGTTTGCCTCTAGCCCGCAGCTCTTCTTCCTCTTCGCCCTCACCGCGAGCGAAAGCCAGATGCCGGTGGACAGTTGGCTGGCACCGTCGCAGATCCTGCGCCTGGACGACCGCTTCATCGAGCGCGACATCCTGGAGTTCTTCAAGACCCTGCTGCGCTACCACAGCATCGCCTACGCCTACAGCTACCCGCCGCCACGCGAGCGCTACGAGGAGGTGGTCAAGATCGCCCCCGGCCTGCTCTCGCGGGCGCTGACCCAGCACCGCATCAATATGCGCGAGGTGATCCGCCTGGGGGTGACGGTCTGCGACCTGCTTTACCTGCACGCCGACTATGCGCCGGGTACGCTGGTCGAGGAACTGGGCAAAGGGCTGAAGTAGGGGCGCAGCAGCACCGCGCAGCAGCGCCGCGCTGTAAGGGCGCAGCAGCGCGGCGCTGCTGCGCCCCAACGGGGAAATCTTATGCACCTCGTCAATCGTGGTGGCGAGATCGCGATTAGCCTTGATGAGATCCAAGGTCTCTGGACAGAAGAGATCTACTTGAGGTTGACGGATCACTCTAACTGGCTGATCGAGTTTACCGATGGTTATATGGACGTCCTGCCAATGCCTACCGACAAACATCAAGCGATACTTCGCTTTCTCTTCCGACTCTTCGACGCGCTGATGGTGCAGACTGGCGGTACCGCGTTCTTTGCCGCCCTGCGCCTCCAGATTCGACCGCGCATGTATCGTGAGCCAGACTTGCTCCTGTTGCTCGCGAAGGACGACCCGCGCAGGCAGAATCGCTTCTGGCTTGGCGCGGATCTGGTGGTCGAGATCGTCAGTCCCGACGACCCGGAGCGCGATCTGGTCGAGAAGGTGGCCGACTACGCTGAGGCGAACATCCCCGAGTACTGGATCGTCAACCCGAATACGGCCACCATCAGCGTGCTGCGCCTGGAGGGCGATGCCTATGTGGCCCACGGCGTGTTTGGTCGTGGCGAGAATGCCACGTCGGCCCTGCTGCCCGGCTTCACGGTCGATGTGAGCGCCGCCCTCGATGCCGAGTGACCCCGCCCGCGCCGCTGCCCTGGCCTTGAAGGCACGGCTACCGCGCAGTTGGCCGGCCTTCTTTGCGCGCCACGGCACGTTTACCTCGGCCCAGCTCGCCGCCATTCCGCCCCTGCTCGACGGTGCCAACCTGCTGCTCTGCGCACCCACCGCTAGCGGCAAGACCGCCGCCGTCCTCGCGCCGCTGGTCGAGCGGCACCTCCCGCCCCGTCGCCCGCCGTCCCAGCTCGCTATCCTCTACCTCGTGCCGACCCGCGCCCTGGTCAGCGATCTGCGCGCGCGCCTGGAGTCGCCCCTTAGCTCGCTCGGCCTGCGGCTGGGCGTGAAGACTCGCGATAGCGCCTTCCGCCCCAGCGCGCCGCCCGATCTGCTGATCACCACGCCTGAGTCCGCCGATGCTCTGCTCGCCTCCGCCGCGCGGATCTTCGTCGGCCTGCGCGCCGTGGTGATCGACGAGTTGCACCTCTTCGACGGCACGCCGCGTGGCGATCAACTGCGGGCGGTGCTCAGCCGCATCCGTGCGCTGCGGGCCTATGCTGCCGCGCACGGCGACGCCCCGGATGCCGCGATCCAGTACGCGGCGCTCTCGGCCACGATGTCCGAGCCAGAAGCCACGGCGGCGCGCTACTTCGCCCCGGCCCAGGTGGTGTATGCGGGCGGCGGGCGGCCTCTGGAGGCCGAGCTGGTGGCGATGGACGACGACGGTGACGCGGCACTGGCCGCCTACCTGGACGACTTCCGCCGCCGGGGCTGGCGCAAGGCGCTGGTGTTCTGCAACAGCCGCGCCGAGGTTGAGCGCTACGCCGCCGTCACCCGGCCGGCGTCGCCCTTCGGCAGCGCGGTCTTCGTCCACTACTCGAACATCGAGGCCGCACGACGGCACGAGATCGAGCGCCAGTTCGCCGCCGCCGACAGCGCGATCTGCTTTGCCAGCAGCACCCTGGAGCTGGGCATCGACATCGGCAGCGTCGATGTGGTCGCCCTGATCGGCCCGCCCGGCAGCCGGGCATCTTTTGTCCAGCGCATCGGGCGGGGCAACCGCCGTGGGCGCAGTCTGCGCGCCATCTGCGGCCACCGCACAGCCCTGGAGCAGCTTCAGTTCGCGGCGCTCATCGCCGACTTCCCGGCCTTCAGCCCTCAGCCCTCAGCCCTCAGCCCTTCCTTCCGCCCTTCCGTCGCCGTCCAGCAGATCTTCAGCATGATCAAGCAGAGTCCGACGGCCGCCCTGCGCCAGACGCCCCTGGCCCAACTCTTCGCCGGGCTGCTGGCCGAGTCCGACCTGACCATACTGCTGGGCCACCTGGAGCAGCGCGGCTACCTGCGGGCTGGGCGACCGGGCGAGTGGCGGGCCGGGCCGCGCCTGAACAAGCTCTTCGACCAGCAGAGCGCCCAGTATGTTAGCCTGAGCATTTTTAGCAACATCCAGAGCGATGCGATGCCCCCGCTGGCCATCCGCGACCAGCACACCGGGCAGACTCTGGCCATGGTCGATGCGCTCTGGCTCGATCGCGAGGAGTTGACGCTTGAGGGCCGCACCATTGATGTCGCCTGGAGCGATGGCGAGGGTCTTTGGATCACCTCGCGGCCGGGCGGCGAGGCAGCCGCGCCCGCGATCTATCGCTCGGCCCGTCAGTTGCTCAGCCGCGATCTGGCGGGTCAACTGTCCGCCCATCTGGGCCTTGACCCGCACGTGGCGGCGCTGGTTCCGGCCCCGAGCGGCTGCTGGCTCTTCCACTGGCTGGGCGACCTGTACGGGCGCGCCCTGCGCGACATGCTGCGCTACACGCTGCCCGCCGAGGATAGCCCGGCCCCCGGCCTAGCCCTGCATCTACCCGAATCACCACAATTCCTGCCTGTCTTCAGCGCCGACCAGGTGCAGCGCTACCTGCACGACAGCTATCGCCAGTACGAGCCGCTGCTCGACCTCGGGGCCTTCCAGCAACTCCTGCCCACCGCGCTGCGCCGACAGTCGGTTGCCGATTTGTTTGACGTGCCGGGCTTCCTGGCCGCCGCCAACGCCCTGCGCCTCGCTCCCGCGCCCGCGCACCTTGTCGGCGAGCTGGCCGATCTGCTCCCGTGAGGGCGCAGCCGCGCCGCACGGCTGCGCCCTCACGGATCATACGCCGAACGCCCACTCGCCGGCGCGCATCACCGGCTCCGCGTTGCCGTCCGCGTCCAGCCCGTCGATATCGATCGCGGTCGAGCCAATCATAAAGTCCACGTGGATGGCGCTCTCGTTGCCGCCGGCCGCCGCAAACGCCGCGCTGGACATGGCCACGCCCCCGTCAATCGTGAAGCGGTAGGCCCGGCCAAGGGCGACGTGGCTGGCCGCATTCTCATCGAACAGCGTGTTGAAGAAGACCCGGTTGGCCCTGGCGATCGGCGAACTCTCGGGTACCAGGGCTACCTCGCCAAGGCGGGCCGCGCTCTCGTCGGTAGCGATCAGGCTGCGCAGCGCGTCCTCGCCCTGGTCGGCGCGCACGTCCACCACCCGGCCCTCGCGGAAGATCAGGCTGAAGTCAGCGATCAGGCTGCCGCCCAGGTTTAGCGGCTTCGTGGCCTGCACCATCCCATCCACCCGCGTGCGATGCGGCGCGCTAAAGACCTCCTCGGTGGGCAGGTTGGCCACAAATTCCACCCCGTTCTCGGCGGTCATCTTGCCGCTCACCCAGCGGTGGCCATCGGCCAGGCCCAGGGTAAGGTCGGTGCCGGGGCCGTGGTAGTGCAGGGCGGCGTAGCGCTTGGCGTTGAGGTAGGCGCTGCGCCTAGCCAGGTCGGCGGTATGCTGACGCCAAGCGGCCACCGGGTCGGACTCGTGGGTGCGGCAGGCGCTCAGGATGGCCTCCCAGAGCTGGGCCTCGGCCTGCTCTGGCGAGGTAGCGGGAAAAACCTTCACCGCCCAGCCCGGCGAGGGTGCGGCGATCACCAGCCAGTTCACCGCAGGCCGGGTGACGCGCTGGCTGATCGGCTGGCTCTTGTGCGCCGTCGTCTGCTGGACAAGGCCAACCAGGGCTGAGTCCTGGCCGTTCAGCAGGTCGGGGTCGCCCGAGGCGATGCTGATCAAGGCTGCGCCAGCGTCGATCAGCTCGGTCTGAGCGCGCACGCGCCACTCGGGGAACTCGGCGAACGAGTCGCGCGGGGCGTGCTGGAAGCGTGCCAGGGTCAGGGACTCATCGTCATAGAAGACGTGGACGTAGCGCGCCCCGGCCCGGTAGGCGCTGCGCGTGATCTCGCGCACCAGGGGGGCCACGCGCACATCGGCGCGCACCAGCAGGTGCTGTCCGGGCTGTAGGTTCACACCGATCTGCACGGCGATGTCGGCGTAGGCGCGGATGGCTGAGTCTGTCGGGTCGCTCATCGGATCTTCCTTCCTCTACTTGTGGTGATCGGAACGCTGCATATTCACCTGGAACTGGTAGAATCTCGCCGCTTGTGCATATTGCCCTCGCGCCTACGGCCCGCATGGCGGCGCGTCAGTCGCCGGGATCGGCGGCGGCGGCGGAGCCTGCGGCGACACGTCGCCCTGCGCCATCGGCAGCGGCGTGGCCCGTAGGTTGCTGATCGACAGGCTCAGGGAGCGCCCCTCCGGGCTTTTGGCGACCGGACTCTCCAGCACCAGATCGGTCGATCCGGGGGGCAACAACAGCCGGAGCGCGACCGCTTGGTCGCGCGGCGCGGCGGGTACCGCGATGCTGACAAGCAACTCCTCGCCCCGCCAGATCTTCAGCGGGCGGGCCTCGGCGTAGGCGGTGGCAGTCAGTTGAAGCTCAACCACAGCCTCGGTTGGGACAATCAGGCTCAGGCTGGCGCGCCCCTGCATCCAGCGCCAGCGCCGAGTTCCGTCGCCCTCAACATCATACCAGCCCGAGCCGAGGACGGCGACCGGGCGGGCGGCGGCATGATCAACGGCGTACACCTCCAGCCGATCATCCGCGTAGGCCCGGCTGATGCCGGGCACGCTCAGGCGCGCGCGCAGGCGGGCGGTCTGTGCGCGTGGCAGTTGGGTCAGGTCGAGGGTAACGAAGCGGATGCCCAGGGTAGCCAACTCGGCGGCCGGGTCGAGGTCGAGCATATCGGGCGCGGGGGCCGTGGCGTCCCAGAGACCTTTGAGGGCCGAGGGGTAGCGCGACAGGGGGTAATCGGGCAGGCGAGCCAGGTAGCCGCCGACTAGCGGGCGTCCGTGGCAGATCTGGTTGAGCAGGTAGACGCTGTCGTTATTGCGCGGCGGCAGCTCCAGCACCGCGCCGGGCTGAGGGTCAGCGTTGAGCATACGGTAGGCGGGCGCGGCGGCGATGGGGGTGATTGGCCAGGGCGCGACGACGAGCTCGGCACCCAGCAGCGCGGCGAGGCTCCAGCGGACTGAAATCTGTACGATTTTGGAAAAATGGTTCGGCGAAGCTGGCTCATTTTTCCAAAATCGTACCGAATGGTGGAGGCTAGCGAAACCCTCGGCGACCAGCACGGCGACGGGGATCATGGTCAGGGCCAGGAAGACGCTGGGCCGGCTGCTGTTGCGGAAGGGGCCGATCAGATCGAGGAGCAGGAACGGCCCAGGGACAGGGCTTTCGGCGGCGGTGAGGCGCAACTGCGGCCCCATGGCCAGCACGAGGGTGCCGAGGGCCAGCGTTGCCCAAGGCCAGGCCCGGCGCGGTCGTCGGGCCAGGGCCACCAGGCACAGGGTTGTGATCCCCAAGCCCATGCCCGCGCCGCTCTCCAGGCCGAAGGGGTGGAGGCGAACCAGCCAGGCGGCGGCGGCGGCCCCCCAGATCGGGTGCTGGATGTTTGGCACGATCAGATCGACCAGGGCCGCCGAGTGAAAAACCTGACGCGGGTACCAGTCCTCCAGCACTGCGGCACCGACCCCGCCGACGGCCAGGATCATTGGCAGGAGCCCGGCGACCCACAGGATGCCCACGGCGGCGGTGGCCCCCAGGCTGCGCAGGCGGGCACCGCGCGGGGCCAGGGTGGCGGCCAGCAGCCCGTGGCCCGCCGTATAGATGGCGGCGTAGAGCCCGTAGTACTGGCTGGCCAGCGTGGTGACGAGCAGGGCCAGGGCGGCCGCCAGCAGGCGCGGGAAGCTCGGGCGGGCCAGGGCGCGCATCAGCAGGAACACGTAGAGCGGCAGCCAGTGGACGGCGATCAGCTCCATTGGCCCGCTCCAGAGCCGCTGGATATGGTAGGGCGCACATACGAAGACGCAGCCGGCCAGCAGCGCGGCGGCGCGGTCATCCACGAGGGCGCGGGCGATGCGATAGGTGAAGAATCCGCCCAGGCCAAACGAGAGCAGGGCCACCGTGTTAAAGGCGGCCACCGGCCCAAGCGCCAGCAGCACCGGCGCGACCATGATCGCGTTCGGCAGGCTCAGAGTCTGGAAGAAGAGATCGATCTGGAGCGGGTAGAAGAGGTAGCCGGTGGTGAAGGGGTTCTGCCCGCGCAGCAGCGCGGTGCGCGCCCACCAGAGGTTCCACACGCCCTGCCCGGCATCCACCGGCATGCCGCCCTTCTGGATCACCCCGTCGCCCAGGTGCAAGGCCAGGGGCCAGGTGAACACCACCCCCAGGGCCAGGTAGCCCAGGAAGATGATCAGCCGCACGCGCCACGCATCGGGCGGGGACTCGGCGGCGAGGGTGGATTGTGTGGGCATATCACGCATATTCATATGGGGCGGTAGGGGCGAAGTATTCGCGTCGGTCGCTGTGCAACCGACGCGAATACTTCGCCCCTACATGATTTGGTAAATCCCCTCCAGATCCTCGGCCAGCCGGTCGGCGCTGTAGCGGGCGAAGACCTCGCGGCGGCCGGTATCGCCCAGGCGGCGGGCCAGATCGCGGTCGCGCAGCAGGCGCACGATCATTGCCGCCAGATCCTCGTGGTCATTGTAGGCACTCAGCAGGCCGTTGTGTTCGTGGGTGATCAGCTCGTTGCAGGCGGGGACATCGCTGGTGACCAGGGCGGCCCCGGCGGCCTGGGCCTCGATCAGCGGGATGCCGAAGCCCTCGTAGCGGCTAGGCGCGGCCACCACGGCGGCCTCGCGCAGCAGGCGCAGCTTCTCGGCCTCGCTCACCCGCCCGCGCAACTCGAAGCTGGCCTCGGCCCCGCCCTCGGCCACCAGCCGACGCAGATCGGACTCACCCTGGCGGTTGTGGCTCACAAAGACGAAGCGGGCCTGCGGCACCTCGCGCAGCACCAGCGGCATTGCGCGGGCCAGCAGGTCGTATGCTTTGCGCGGCACCAACTGGCCGATGAAGAGGACGGTGGGGCGCCCGGACGCCCCACCGTCAAGTGAATGGGGGGATTTAATTTCTTGGAGAGGCTGCGCCTCTCCAGACCTCTCCGCTCCAGGCATCTCGAAGTCGGAAAGATCGACCGCGTTTGGCAGCACGCGGATCTTCTCCGGCGCGACGCCGAGCCGCTGGAGCAGGTCGGCCTCGTGGCGCGAGAGGGCCAGGGCGCGGTCGATCATCAGCAGCGGCGCGTGGATGCAGTAGTTGCGCACGGCCCGGCGCGGGTGAGCGCCGCGAGCTAGGCGGGCCAGCAACTGGCGCGGGGTCAGCAGCAGGTTGTCGAAGCGCAGCGGCGCGTCCAGGGGCCGCTCACGATCCACCACCAGATCGCCGTCGTGCAGCAGACCGTGGGGCGTCAGCACGGTGGGCACCCCCAGCCGCCGGGCGATCTGCACGGTCTGGTAGGCCAGCAGGCTGCGCATATGGTGAATGTGGATCACATCGGGCCGGTCGGCGATCAGCAGGCGCAGCATGGCCTCGGGGGCAAAAAAGCCCAGGGTGGCGGCGCGATGAACCGGCACGCCGTCGAGCCACTCGTGGCGGATCGACTGGCCGGGATAGCGCCGGTCGAGGTACTCGTGGGCAACGACCCGGTGGCCCCGGCGCACCAGCGCACGGGCCTGGAGTTGCTCGGGCCGACTGGGGAAGGCCGGGTCGAATCCGTATGTCGTGACAATGAGGATGTTCATAGGATGGAGCGGTAGACCGCCTCGATTCGGTCGGTGACGGCGGGCCAGGCGAACTGGGCGGCCCAGGCGGGGGCGGCGGCGGACATCGCGGCGCGGCGGGACGGGTCGGCCAGCAGAGCATTGACCGCCTCGGCGAGGGCCTGCGGGTCACGCGGGGGGACCAGCAGACCGGTGCGGCCCGCGTCGATCACCTCGGGGAACCCGCCGAAGCGGCTGGCCACCACCGGCAGCCCGCAGGCCTGGGCCTCCACCGGGCCGATCCCGAAGGTCTCGCTGGCGTGGCTGGTGGCCAGCAGCAAGTCGGCCGAGCGGTAGAGCCGGGGCAGCGCGTGGCGCTCCAGTTCGCCCAGGAAGCGCACCCGCGCGCCCAGGCCCAGCTCGGCGACGATCTGCTCCAGGCGCGGGAGATCCTCGCCGGCCCCAGCCACCAGCAGCGCGGCGTCCGGGATACACGCCAGGGCGCGGATGGCCGTCTCGACGCCCTTCCAGGGCTGAAGCCGACCCACGAACAGCAGAAGGGGCATGTCGCTCGGCAGGCCCAGCCGCCCGCGCAAGTCGGCGTCGGGCGACACCGGGCGGAACATGCCAATGTCAACGCCGTTGAAGACCACCTGGGGCATAAAGCCGTAGCGGCGGGCCACCGTCGCGGCGTTGAATCGCGAGCAGGAGACGGCGGCGGCGGCCATGCGGGCCAGGGGCCGGTCGCCCCGGTAGAAGTCCTCGCCGTGGCAGCCCAGGATCACCTTCGCCCCGCCGAGCCGACCGGCCAGCAGGGCCGGGCCGAGGTCGTAGGGCTTCTGGATGTGGATAATATCGTAGCCGCCGGATGCCAGATGCGGCAGGGCGGGCACGGCCAGGGACAGGCGCTCCAGCAGCTTGGCCTCGGCGTAGGCCCGGCGCAGGGGCGGGATGGCCTGCCAGAAAGATCGTGGCGTAAACGGGAAGGTGATCACGCGCACGCCGGGGGCCGCCTCGCGGCGCGGCCCGGCCCCGCCGATTACCGTCACTTCGTGATCACGACCGGCCAGCTCGCGGGCCAGATCCCAGACGAAGCTCTCGACGCCGCCAAGCTTTGTCGTCGTCGTCAGATTGTAGAGCGCGATACGCATAATGTTTGCCTGCGGCGAGGGCCTTTGCGCCTGCGGCAGCGCGGAGCCGGTCTGTTTTATGCTCACGCGATGGGGTCTTTGGCCCCATCGCGTGAGCATAAAAATGTTTGTACCACGCTGCCGCAGGCGATCAAATCAGCTTGGCGAGCCAGCGCTTAAACGGCAGCTTCAGCTTCATCAGTTGGGCCTTATCCTGCGCGTCGAGCCCGCCGAGCAGGCGCAGGGCGGTGAAGAATCCAACCGCGCCAATGGCGGCCAGGGCGAACATCAGCCCAGCCTCGCGTAGGCGCACCGCCAGGCCAGCGGCGGCGGGCAGGGTCGGCAGCAGGCCGCGCGCGGCCAGGATGAGCGCCGCCATGGCCAGGCTAGCCCCGAGTACGCGGGCGGTAAAGCGCCAGGGCCAGCGCAGGCCGAGCAGGCGGTAGCCGCTGCCGGTGGCCCAGGCTCCGGCGGCCACACGCGAGAGCCCGAAGGCCAGGGCTACGCCGAGCAGGCCCAGGCGCGGCGGCAGGGCCAGGGCCAGCAGGGCCACCGCCGCCAGAGTCAGCAGCCGCGAGGCGATGATCACCCCCAGCTTCTCGTAGACGATCAGCGCGTTGTGGGCGGTGGTCAGCAGCGACTCCACAAACAGGCATGGCACCAGCACCCAGACGATTGGCGCGGCCACCAGGTACTGCGGGCTGATCACCAGCAGCGCCTGCTGGGCCAACAGCATCAGCCCGACGCCGCCGGGCACAAACAGCAGCAACTGCAGCCGCACCAAACTTTGGTAGGCTCCGTTCAGCGTGCCGCCCTCGCCCTGGCGCACCCGCGAGAATAGCGGCACCTGCACGCCCACCATCGGCGTGTACAGGTAGCCCAGCGCCATCTTGGCCAGGGCCGCGCCCGCCGTCAGCACCGCCACATCGCCAATATCGCCGGCTAGGTAGATCGCGAAGCCCGCGCTGGCCACAAAGTCAGTCGCCGTCATCAGGAAGGAGACCGCCGTATAGCGGACGAAGCCCTTCGGGATTGCGGATTGTAGATGATGAATTGCGGATTGGCGGACGGCCTTCTCGCTGCCGGCGGCCTTCTCCTGCTCAGTCTGCAATCTCAAATCCGCAAGCTGCAATCGGAATACCTGCCAGCCAGCCAGGGCCACGGCCAGGGTCGGCGCGAGGACGGTGGCCCCCAGCACGCCCAGGATGTCCCACTGGTCGGGCAGCAGCAGGATGGCGGCCACGCTGAGCAGTTGGGGCAGCAGGCCGGCCGCCAGGGCGACGCTGTTCCAGGTGCGCTGCTTGAAGAAGCTGTTCAGGTAGGCCATGAAAATGTCGTAGCAGATGCCGAGGAAGAGCAGGGCGATGATCGCGGTGATCACCAGCCAGCCGTAGCCGCCGAGCAGGCCAAGCAACTGCATCTGGTCGAGCGCGCCGAGCTTGGGGTCGGCCAGGATCTTCTCGCGCAGGGTGTCGAGGTACGGCCCGCGCAGCCAACTGGCTAGGCCGACGGCCACCACCAGCAGTACCGCCAACTGGGCGGCGAAGATGGCGGTCAGCAGGCGCAGCACGGCGCGCGGACCACCGGATCGACTCAGCTCGGGGATGTACTTGGGCATGGCGCGCTGGGTGCCCATATCGATGGCCGTGCCCAGGCCGTTGTTCGCCCCGCTGATCAGCGCCAGCAGCCCGTAGCCCGCCTGGCTGAGCAGGTTCAGCTTCACCAGCGTCGAGAGTACCTCGGCCACGAGGCGCAGCGGCACAAACAGCGTATTCCAGACCACCGCGCGCGAGACCTGGGCGGCGAGGGAGTTTTGAGTTTTGAGTTTTGAGTTTTGAGTGCCCAACCAGAGATCTCCCGAAAACGCCTAAAGATAACGCCACTCGCCACGGATGGAGGGGTTCGGGGAGGGCTTGTCCTTCCCCGAATTCCTCCCATCCGTGGTGAGTTACGCGCACGGCTCATCGTCCAC
The DNA here is from genome assembly GCA_903887465.1 of uncultured Oscillochloris sp. Lineage (GTDB taxonomy): Bacteria > Chloroflexota > Chloroflexia > Chloroflexales > Chloroflexaceae > Oscillochloris. The sequence goes on from CAISPW010000401.1 coordinate 14,747, forward strand.
TGGCTTCGGCAGACGCCATGGCGAGCGGCGTCAGCTGTATTTCTTGGGCACTCACACTAATCAGGCGCGGCGCACTTGGATCTGCGTCTGCCGGGGCGTGGAGCGTCAGTTCCGTTCGCCCAGGGGCGAGCTGGAGCCAGATCTCATGCCGGTGCGCCGGGCCAGGGGCCACCAGCCACGAGCCAAGCACACGATCACCGTCCAACAGCGTGATGCTGCGCGCCGTCTTGAACGCGGTCAGGCTGAGGCCCAGCTTCACCATTTGCGCGACCGGCTGAGTATTGTTGATCACAAGAGTCGCCTCGGCACCCATCCAGCGCCAGCGAGCCAGGGCATCATGCTCCACGGCGTCCCAGCCGGTGCCGAGGCTAATGAACGGGAGACAGGGTGCCGGTACCAGCGGCAGTTCATACCAAAGGTAGCCATCGGCCTGACGTGGGATAACCGGCGCGCCCGCCAGAGTCATCGCCAGGGTCTCAACAACTGCCTGCTGCCCCCGGCTGATGGCCTCCTGGGTGAGCAAGACGTGGCGCACGGGGTAGGCGCACTGCATCGCGCGCAGGGCCGATGCGTCCATGGGGATAATATCAGCTTTGTGGCGTAGCTCGACGAGGTGCTGGAGCAATGGTATGCGCCTCACGCTGGGGTAACTGGGCCAGCGGGCGACATAGCCGCCAATAATCGGTTGCGCATGCCCCATCTGGTTGAGTAACGAGCGGCTATCCTCAGTCCAGGTAAAGGGCAGGTCGGCAACCGGGCCAGGGCGGGCGTGGAGTTCGCGCATCAGCAGCGGAGGTTCCAGCGAGATCATCTGGCGCTGGGCGGCTGAAGGGGGGGCCAACTCGATGGCCGCCAGCACCGTGAGCAGGCCGAGGATCAGGCTCCGCCGTTGCCACGAGGACTGGGCCAGCGCCTGCTGGAGTCCCATCGCCGCTGCGATGATCGCCACCAGCAGCACCAGCAGCATAAACGGCGCGGGGCGGCGTCCAACACTCAAAAGGGGGATGTGGGCGAGCCAGGCGTAGGGGAGCGGGAACCCCGTATCATGCCCAGCCACCCGCAGCGAGGGGCCAAGGGAGAGTACCCAAGCGAAGGCGGCGAGCAGCACCAGCGGGCGCTGCATGCGCCAGAGCTGACGTAGGCCCAGGCTGGCGCAGGCCAGCAGCACCCACCCGCCCGCCACATACCACCCATCAACCGCATAGGCGGGCGTGATCGGAACCAGATGCTCGCGAACCCAAAGGCCCCACCAGCGGTTCAGCAGGTTGGGCGCAAAGAGGCTCAAGAGATCGGCAGAGAAACCACGGACGTAATCCGCCCAGATCTGATCAATGCCATTGCCGACGGGGAGCTGATCGCGTACCTGGAGGATACCGACGATGAGCGGCAGCGCGCCCATGCCGACGCCCACCGCCACCGCTAGGTAGGCGCGCATCAGACGCCCCGGCTGCGCGGCGCGCAGCAGCGTGGCCGCCGCCCATATCGGCGTGCAGACCACACAGATGAGGAACCAGTACCAATCCGCAAACAGGATGAGCAGAGCCATCAGCACAGTTGCCGCAATCGTCCGCCGCGCGGGGGCGTGTTCTAGATGGAGCAGCGCCAGCAGATACAGGGGTAGCCATTGTAGGCTAAGCAGGTTGAGCTGATTGGCCTGGAGCTTAATCATGTGCAGCGGGCTGGCCGTCATGAGCAGGCCGCAGAGCAGCGCGATCCCCAGGCTGGGGGTAAAAAAGCGCGCCAAGAGGAAAGTGGTGTAGCCCGTCAGGGCCATCGCCAGCAGCACCGCCGTATTGTAGGCGGCCGGCACGCCCGCCAGCAGCGCCACGGGGATCACCGGCACGATATTGGTGAGGCTCAGGGTTTGCAGGTAGAACTGCACCCCGTCCGGGTAGAACAGCAGATCGACCCAATACGGGTTCTGGCCCGCGCTCAAGGCATGCCGCAGCCACCAGATATTCCAGACATTTTGCAGCGCGTCACCGATGCCAGAGTAGGTGAGCATGCCCACGGTGGCGGAGCCGAAGGTACGAACCATAGGCCAGGTCAGAACCACCGCCACACCCAGATAGAGCGCGAGGGCGAGCAGATGGGGGGTACGTGCAGTCGCCCGAGCGCGCAGGTGTGTCCTCATCGAACCCGCACCAGATCCAGCTCAAACATGCCCACATACCAGCGGCGCTGGGCGCGATAGGCCAGTCCCTCCAGGCCGAGGGCGCGCAGGACGACGCGGATGGCCCGGCGGCGGGGCTTCGGGCTGCGCAACTGGCCCCGGCGCAACTGCTGCTGGCGCATGTCCTTCACCGCAAAGCCGTGGCGCTTGCAGAGGCGCACAAACTGGCCGTAGTGGAAGTAGTGCATCTCGCTGAGCCGCTGCATGTCGCGGAACGCCGCCCCGGCCTTGGTGCGCCCGCGCCGGGCGATAATCGCCTCGGCCATGCGCCGTGGCAGCCAGTTGATCCCGCGAATGTGGTAGTGCGGATCCACCCAGGCCCGCCGGTTGATCGCGGTGAGCAGACAGTGGCCGCCGGGTCGCAGCACGCGGGCGACCTCGCTGAGCATGGCTGCGGGCGACTGGACGTGTTCGATCACGTCCCAGGCGACCACCGTGTCGAAGCTCGCGTCGGCGAAGGGCAGCGCCTCGCCGGCGGTATTGAAGACCGGCAGGTTCAGGCCGTGGCGGGCAGCGCGCAGCCGCACGATCTCGCAGTAGGCCGGGTTGTATTCGCTGGCCACCACCCGCGCGCCGCGCAGGGCCGCCGCCACAGCGAACCCACCCATCCCCGCGCCTAGGTCGAGCAGACGGATCTCTGACAGCCAGCCGGCCGCCCGCTCAAGCATCGCCAGTCGCTCGCCCTGGTACTGCTCCTGGTTGATCCGCCGCTCGCGCCAGCGCGCAAAGTCGCGCCGCCACGTCATATGCTGGAGCCAGGGCTCAATCGCCCGCTCAAGCTCGGTTGGGGTGTCGCTCATAGCATTACTACCTCATGTCATGCGGTATCTTCGCTGGCGCTCAGGGCGACGTGTGGTTGGCTGATGCCAAAGGCGATCACGTTTTCTCTACGCCATTGCGGATTGTACATTAGAGATTCTGCGGGTCATGGTACCATACGTAGGGCCGATGCTTCGCCCCTATCGGGGCCGGGGCGGCTCGCTGCCACATCCGTGCGCCGCCTTCAACCTTCTTCATAGAAGTAGCCTCAGGAAACCCGCCCGTTTACGGGTGGGAGGAATGAGGCTTTTGCGGCCTCTATCCCTGGTAGGTGTTCGCCTCCGCGCCGCTTGCAGCGGCGTGGGACCCCACGTTCGTGTGCTACACTGTCCGTGTGCGAAGGCACAATTCGGGGCAATGCACCCGTGGACTCGGTTTGCTGCACGTTTCCAACTGAGCCTTGCTGGTTCTGCCGAGGAATCCTTCGGCAGGTAAAAGGTTGAGGGTCGTATGCGTCGGCATATGCACTCGCTGCCGGGTTCGCCCGGTAGGGCACCCGTAAACATGCCGTACTGCTCGGATGCCGACTCGTCGGTAGCGCCAGAGCAAAGCCCCCGCCTTTAGGCGGGTGGTGGTTTACAACAGGAGACACGATCTTGACCCCACCTCTCACCAGCGTCTCGGCGGTACCTCGCCGCGAGCGCGGTCTGGGCTACGCGCTGATGGGCGGCCTGGGCATCACCCTGGTCGCCGTGCTGATCGGCGCGGTCTACTGGTTCTGGCTCTTCACGCTGCAGCGCGCAGCCAGCCCGGCCGAACTGCTGCCCGCCGACACCGATCTCTACGTCACGCTCTCGCCCAGCCTCGGCGATATGCCCGATGGCACCCAGGTGGCCAGCGTCCTGCGCGACCAGCTCGGCGTGGGCGACCCGCAGCGGGTACGCGATGGCGTCACCCACCTGCTCGGCGTAGACTACAACAAAAATGTGCTGACCTGGGTTGGTGGCACGCTGGTGGTCACGGTGCGCGGCATGGATGGCACGGGCGATGGCGCGGGCGAAGGCACGGCGCGGCAGCTGCTGCGCGAGGGCGAGGTAATCTTCATGATCGGGTCGCGGAACGACCCGCAGGCCGAGGCGTTTATCGAGAAGCACCTGGCGGCCCGCGCAATCCGGGGCGACACGATGGTGAGGACCACGGTCGGCCCGGCGACGGTCTACGCGCAAGAGGGCGGTACGCCGAGCCCGGTCGCCGCGCTCACACTGTTCGAACACTATCTCATCTTCTCGAATCGGCCCACGGCGATCACGGCGATGATCGGGCGGCTGGGCGGCGCAGGAGATCGCCTGTCGGCGGTGCCGGGCTTCGCGCAGTTTAGCGACGGGCTAACCGAGCGCGTGCCAGGCGGGCGCTACAGCTCAGGCAACGCAACCCCGCAGACGGAGCTGTCCGCCCTGCGCGAACTGCTCCTGAATCTGGACAGGTGAGGCAGAAGATATGCGACATGCGGCGGGCTTGCTCGGCCAACTGCGCATGGTATCGCTCACGCTCGCACCTCAGAACTTCAAGCGCCCAGCCTGTTTCCAGGCTGGGCGCTTTGTCGTTTTGGCGGGGAACGCGAGATTCGCTGTCAATCTCTCAATAAGAGATTCGCGACCTTCGCCACCGCATCGAAAATTGGCGGGGAGGGAGAGATTCGAACTCTCGAGGGCTTTTCAGACCCTACTCGTTTTCGAGACGAGCACGTTCAACCGCTCCGCCACCTCCCCATGATGACGGGGGTTATTATACGCTGGTCGGCGCATCCGCGCAAGTGGGCGATGGCGGCCCAGGGCGGTTGCAACGTCCTTGGGGCTGCGCCCAGACCGCGCTTTTGGTTTTCGAATAAGCAGATCTCATGCCGACCTTTCCCCCTCACCCCCTGCCCCCCTCACCTAAGGCATATCTTTACCCACATCTCTGCGGGCGTGGAAGGTGCTACCATAGGAGGAGCGTTGGCAGTGGGCGGGACGGGTAACAATGCGAAAGGAAGTGCGTCATGACGGCGAATGCGACGTGGGCGGAAGCGGAGTTTGGGGA
>CAISPW010000402.1 GCA_903887465.1 uncultured Oscillochloris sp.
CCCAGTCGCGGAGCGACCGGGCGAATGCTTCGCCCCTACGCGCGGGGGAAATATGCGCTACAAAGAATACATCCAGAACCTGCCGGCCTACAAGCCGGCCACATTAATCGCCGGTCCTTCCGCCGACCTGGTCAAGCTCTCGTCAAACGAGAACCCGCTTGGCCCCTCGCCGATGGCCCTGGCCGCGATTATGGGAGCGGTGGCCGGGGTGCATCGCTACCCCGACTCGGGTGCCGTCGGCCTGCGGCAGGCTCTGGCCGAGCGGGCGGGCCTCGCCCTGGGCAACGTCACCTGCGCCAACGGCTCCGATGAGCTGATCCTGCTGCTTTGCGTGGGCCTGATCCGCGAGGGCGATGAGGCGGTGCTGGCCGACGGCACCTTCATCAGCTACCTGATGCGGACACTGGAACTGGGCGGGCACCCGGTGCGCGTGCCGCTGCGCGGCTACGCCCACGATCTGCAGGCCATGGCCGCCGCGATCACCACGCGCACCCGCATCGTGTTTATCTGCAACCCGAACAACCCCACCGGCACCACCAACCACGCCGCTGAGGTGCGCGCCTTTATCGAGGCCGTCCCTGAGGATGTGCTGATCGTGATGGATGAAGCGTATGTGGAGTTTGTCGCACGCGACGACTATCCCGACCTGCTGGCGGATCTGCGCGCGGGCCGGTCGAACCTGCTGCTGCTGCGCACCTTCGCCAAAATCTACGGGCTGGCCGGCCTGCGCCTCGGCTACGCCTACGGCCCCGAGGAGCTGATCGGCTACCTGGAGCGGGTGCGCCCGACCTTTAACGTGAACCTGCTGGCCCAGGTCGCCGGCATCGCCGCCCTGGGCGACGACGATCACATCCGGCGCAGCCGCGCCCACGCCAGCGCCAGCCGGGCCTTCTACATGGCCGAACTGCGCGCCCTGGGCCTGGAGCCAATCAGCGGCGAGACGAACTTTGTGGCCGTGCCCGTCGGCGACGACGCGGTGGTGGGCGCGGGCCTGCGCGATCACGGCTTCACGGTCACGACCCTGGCGGGCTGGGGGCTCCCCGGCCTGATCCGCATCTCCTTCGGCACCGATGCGCAGAACCGTGGGCTGATCGCCGCGCTGCGCGAGGTGCTGTGATGGGTGGGGTTTTAGGGCAGGGCCAGAGATTATCTCCTGGCCCATCCCACAAGGGCAATGGCCGCATGTCGTGGAGTCTCCTCGGCGGCTGCGGCTGCGGCGGCACACTCACGCTCGCGGCATGCGCCGGGCTATTGCTGATCACCTTGCGCGGCGGCCTTCCATCCGCGCCGGATATCCCCACGCCGCTCCCGGTGATCACCGTTGCGCCCCCGACCGCCCTGCCCACCTCCGCGCCCGCGACGGCAAGCGACGTGCTCATCAATGACGACTTCTCAGACCCCCGGCGCAGCGCCCTCACCGGCGAAGAGGATGCGACCTCGCGGTCGGCCTTTGCGGATGGAGCCTATGTGATCGAGGTGAAGGATGCCAACACGCTGGCTTGGGCGCTCACCAACGGCGACTACGGCGACATGGCGGTGGAGGCCGACGCCGTTGTCATCTCTGGCTCCGCCGCCGTCGCGGGCGGGCTGATCTTTCACTACCAGGATAGCCGCAACTTCTACCTCTTCAGCGTCTCAAGCGATGGCTACTACGCCCTAGAGGTACTCAAGAATGACACGTGGCAGACGCTGATTGACTGGACGCAGTCGGACACGATCAAGCCGGCGCACAACACGCTGCGCGTCGAGACGAAGGGCAGCCGGATCACCCTGAAGGCGAACGGCGAACTGCTTGAGGCTACGCAGGATACCTCGCTCACGGCGGGAGACGCGGGCCTGGCGGTGAGCAGCTTCGAGACCAGCAAGGTGACGCTTCGCTTCGATAATCTGCGGATCACGAGGAACCCCTGATGCTCCCCGAGCGACTCCCCGCCTATCTGCGCTACCTCACGGGCCTGGTTCTTCAGCCCGCCAACCGCTGGGACGGCTTCGACATGCGTGCGCCCAACGCTCGCGCCAGTTCGCTGCGCGGCCAGATCACCTTCATCGGCTGCGCCCTGGCGGCCCTGGCCAGCCACCCCACCGCCAGCCCCGACGAGTCCGCCCTGGCTAGGGGTGCGCTGTCCGACCTGATCGACCGCATGATCCAGCGCCGGGTCTGGGCCACCTGGGCCACCGAGGTTGAGCAGATCAGCCGCAAGCCCGACCCGGTGGACGCCGGCTACGGAGCTTACAGCGGCAGCCTGAGCATGCTCTTTGGGCTTCAGGCTGCCATCGGCGGGCAGGTACACTATGTCAATGACCCCTTTGTGCTGCGCTGGTCGACCGATGTGCGGGCCTACTATACGGTCGACGAACTGGCCGAGGCGCTCTGGCGACAGGTGCGAGCCTCGCCCGACGGGGCCATCGCATGCGAGGGCGAGATGGCCAGCGCCAGCGCGATGGCGGCGGTACTCTGGGCGCTACGTCTGCACGATCATGCCTACGGCAGCGACTACGGGGCGGCGGGCGCGGCGTGGCAGACCACGCTGGCCGAGCGCATGGCCAAGCGCGGGCTGCGGCTGCCGGGCCGGGGTGCCCTGGCCAACACCTATAACCTACGCACCCGCCGGGCGAGCTTCGCGGGGGATAGCCTGGAGGATGCCTGGGCGCTGGCCATGACCGCCGCGCTGGATCGCGACCTAGCGGCGAAGTTGGCCAAGCGGCACTGGCCGGCCTTGCCGAAGATCTGCGAGCGTGGCGATCCGCTGGCGGTGGCCTTCAGCTACCTGCTGGCGGTAGAACTAGGCGACACGGGCCGCGCCGCCCAGCTCCTGGCGCACGCCGAGCAGCGGCTGGGGCCTACAGAGGATCCGAAAGCGGGACGGCGCTACGCGGGCGCCCCGGCCACACCCTGGGTTACGGCGCTCTACGCCATTGGCGAGGCCGGGGGCATGGCCCGGCTGCTGACGCCCGCGCCGCAGCATGCGTAGGGGCATATCGCAATCCTCTTGGGGTTGTTGCGTGGAGTCGAGACTTTAGCCGGGTAGGGCCGCCTAAAGCCTCGACTCCTTTTCATAACCTATGTAGGCAATAGTATCCAAAAGCATAGCGTTTTATGACGCTTGCTTCCGGTTTGGCAGGGCAATCCTGACAGGCTGGACTACACAGCCCCTACGCCCTGGCCCGAAGGCATCAGGCGCTACGTTCGCAATTTGGTTATAGGCCGCG
>CAISPW010000403.1 GCA_903887465.1 uncultured Oscillochloris sp.
CGCGGCCTATAACCAAATTGCGAACGTAGCGCCTGATGCCTTCGGGCCAGGGCGTAGGGGCTGTGTAGTCCAGCCTGTCAGGATTGCCCTGCCAAACCGGAAGCAAGCGTCATAAAACGCTATGCTTTTGGATACTATTGCACCTTATTTCATGCCAGGAGAACTAGAGATGATCCCGCCGTCGCACCCCGCAGCACTCCCCTACCGTGCCCAGCAGTTCTTCACGGCGCTGCGCGCGCAGGTGGGCGTGGACGAGCGCGTCCTGGTGGCCCGCACGCTCACGGACGCCGAGCGACGCCTGTTCGAGCGCATGCCGACCTACGACCAGCGCCACTGCCTGGATGTGTATCACACCCTGGTGACGGCAGGCCACAGCGACCCGCTCCTGCTGCGTGCGGCGATGATCCACGATTGTGGCAAAGTGGACGACGACGGGCGGGCGCTGCGGCTGGGCTGGTATATCATCGCCACCCTGCTGCGGCGGCTGCCGGCGCTGTACCTCGCCGCCGCCGCCAGCGGGCGCGGCCCCCTGCGCCCGATCCGCATCTACGCCGAGCACGCATGGCGCGGCGCGCAGATGGCCGCCGCCGCCGCTAGCCCACCCGAGATCGTAGCCATTATTCGCCACTACCACGACCCTACGCCCACCGGCATGGCGGCGATCTTACAGTGGGCAGACATGCAGCATTAGCCTTGAGGTGATAGCGTGATGGCTCCCAGGCCGAACGCTCTAGGGCTTTCAGATGCGGCGTCGCGCCAGCCCTGGAAAGAGGACGGGACGCCCTACGGGTTGTGGTATAGTTTCGGCAGGAGCAGCATAGCTGGAGCCGAGCCAATGGCAAAGCCAAAGATAAACTTCACCGAGTTGACTCACCAGGTCATTCGCGAGTCTGCTGATCCGCTGACATTAGACGAGGTGGTCGCCCGCGTCATGTCGCGCGCGGATGGCGAGACCACAAAGAACCTCAAAAACACCGTTCGCGGCGCGATCTCCCAGAGCCACAGCATCATCGCCATGCCCGACGGGCGCTACACATGGAAGAGTCGCATGCTTAACGGTGTCGTCCACCGCATCTTCCTCCACGACAAGAATTTCTCCGAACACGAGATCTGTCTCGATGATCTTCAGTGCGACCTGCTGGAGCCCACGAAGCGCGGCAGCGATAAGTACGGCGTTACCGGCCCGGCCCGCCTTGAACTCGTCGATGGGCCGACCCTGGAGGTCGCAACCTTGCCCCGTAGCATTGGCGACCACCTGCTGCACATTGACGCCCAGTTCTGGGACTGGATCGATCAGCACGGGGCCCAGCCCGGCGACAGCCTGCTGATCACGGCGATTGATGTGGCCGCCCGGCGCTACAGCCTGAGCTACGAGCCAGCCTCCGCCCGCGATGATGAAGCCATCGCCGCCCGCAGCCAGGCGGTGATCTCCGCTGCCGTCGATTACGTGCGCCACCGCAAAGACCTCGCGGCGATCTGGGATATCGCCAGCCACCTCAACGTCAGCGGCATCTTCCACCAGATCCCCGCCCCCGATCCCTTCAGCGAACTCTGGACTGCCGAGGTCTGGGGGCCACTTGTGGACGAGTACGGGGTCTCGCCGCTCATGATCAGCGGCCAGAATGACGAGACTCTGGACTACCTCAACACGATGATCGGCGGCGGCATGATCCCCCGCAACGGCGAGGTGCTGCACGCGGGCGTGGGCGTCGGCCCGATCATCACCGTCGGCGCGCACGGTACCTATCAGGGCGACCTCGGCGTCGACCCGGCCCAACTCCAGGCCCGCATCGACGCAATTCTGCAACACCCCGGCACCCTCGTCCCCGCCGACGACCCGCTCCTGCCAGCGATCACCGCCGTGTTCTCCTCCATGGCCCTGCCCTCGCCCACCGGCCACCCCTACCTGGCCAGCTATCTTGTGACGATCTTCGGCGATAACGAGGAGATCTTCGACTGGATCGAACACGGTGCCGAGTTGGGCATGGTGCAGATCGACCCGGCCTATGAGGCCATGTGCGATGAAGCGCTTGGCTTCATTGCTGCCCCCCCCGAACCCCAGGCCCGCAGCGGCCCGAGCCGCACCCTCGTGCTGCGCGTCAGCTACCGCTACAAGCCCGAGTTCTGGCGCGAGATCGAGATCGCGAACGACCAGCATCTCAGCGATCTGCATATGGCCATCCAGCAGGCGCTGGGCTGGGACAACGACCACCTCTATTCGTTCTATATGGGCAAGCGCCCCTACGACTCCGCAACGGAGATTGGCTCGCCAGGCGGGGATTCCCGCCGCCAGAGCAATAAGGTGACGATTGGCGATCTCGATCTGCATGTACGCCAGAAGTTCCTCTATCTCTTCGATTTCGGCGACAGCCACCTCTTCGACATCCGCGTGATGAAGATCAACCCCAAGGCACCACCGGGCATCTTCCCGCGCATCGTCGGCCAGCATGGCGACCGGCTGGTTCAGTATGAGGGCGAGGAGGAGTGCGACGTGGAGGAGTGCGACGCGGAGGAGTAGGACGCGGCATGTGTTAGGATAGCGCCGAATGTCTGACGGGATGGGCGCGGGGAGGGCGTGTTCCGTCCCGAAAACATAGCCGTATCATTTATCAACATGAGGAATCTTCATGCAGGTGAATCCTGGGATCTTCAAAGCGTACGACATCCGTGGCATCTACCCGACCGACCTGAACGAGGACTCGGCCTACATGATCGGCCGCGCCTTCGTCACCTTCCTTGGTGCCCAGAAGGTGATCGTCGGTCGCGATATGCGTACCTCTGGCCCCGCAGTCTTCGACGCAGTTGTCCGTGGCATCACCGACCAGGGTGCTGATGTCGCCAGCATCGGCATGGTCAGCACCGACCAGTACTACTTCGCCTGCACCCAACTCGGCCTGCCGGGCATGATGGTGACGGCCTCGCACAACCCCAAACAATACAACGGCTTCAAGATGGTTCGCCAGATGCCCTACCTCCTCAGCGGCGATGAGGGCATCCAGGATCTGCGCAGGCTTGTGGAGAGCGAGGATTTCCCCACCATCACCCGCAAGGGCGTCGTGATCGCCTACGACTTTAAGGAGCAGTTCATCGAGAAGGTCCTCTCGCTGATCGACGTGGACTCGCTGGCTGGCCGTAAGCTGAAGGTCGTCGCCGACACGGGCAACGGCATGGTCGGCCCCATCCTCTCGGAGGTCTACGCGCACCTGCCAATCGAGCTGATCGGGCTCTACCTCGACCCGGACGGCACCCTGCCCAACCACGGCCTCGACCCGCTCCAGCCCGAGAATCGCGCCGAGCTTCAGCAGCGCGTGAAGGATGAAGGTGCTGACATCGGCTTCGCCTTTGACGGCGACGGCGACCGCTTCTTCGCCATCGACGACCGGGGCGACTTTATCTCCGGCGACTTCCTGACGGCCATCCTCGGTCGCTACCTGCTGGCGAAGGAGCCTGGCTCGAAGATCCTCTATGACGTGCGCGCCTCGTGGGCCGTGCCCGATGGCATCACGGCCGACGGTGGCACCGCGCTGATCGAGCGGGTTGGCCACGCCTTCATCAAGCGCCGTATGGCCGATGAGGATGCCATCTTCGCTGGCGAGGTGTCGGGGCACTACTACTTTGGCGCGTTTAACTTCGCCGACTCGGGCCTCATCCCCTCGCTCTACCTCATGGAACTGCTCGCCAAGCGCGGCGTGAAGATGTCGCAGTTGCTCAGTGAGCTTGAGGCGAAGTATTTCATTTCCGGCGAGATTAACTCGAAGGTGGCCGACACCCAGGGCCGCCTGTCCGCCCTGGCCGAGCGCTACGCCGACGCCAAGATCGAGCGTATCGACGGCATCTCGATAACCTACGATACCTGGCACTTCAACGTCCGTACCTCGAACACTGAGCCGCTGATGCGCCTGAACCTGGAGTCAATCACCTCCCAGCAGGACATGGAGCAGAAGCGCGATGAGGTGCTGGCGATCATCCGTAGCTGATGTTGTCCCACCATAAAAAGATAAGCTGGGTGGCGATGGTTGACGGATTCGCCGTCAACCATCGCCACCCAGCTTTGACTGCACCATCGCATCGTCACGCCGCGACATAGGCGACGTTTAGCGGATCAACGGTGTCAGTGGCGGCGGCGGCTCGCTGGTGCGCGAGCCATCTTGCGGTAAGCTGTCGGTTGGCGACTCGAAGGTTGGCGGCGCGGTCGGCGCAACCGTTGGCTCGGCAGTCGGCTCGGCCGTCGGCTCGGCCGTCGGCGCAACCGTTGGCTCGGCCGTCGGCGCAACCGTTGGCTCGGCAGTCGGCTCGGCCGTCGGTGCAACCGTTGGCTCGGCAGTCGGCTCGGCCGTCGGCGCAACCGTCGGCTCGGCGGTCGGCGCAGCCGTCGGCTCGGCAGTCGGCTCGGCAGTCGGCGCAACCGTTGGCTCGGCCGTCGGCTTACTTGTGGGAGCCTCGGTAGGCGAGTCCGTAATCTCCGGGGTCAGCGGCGATGCGGTGCTGGTAAAGGTAGGCGGCGGCGGAATAAAGATCTCCTCAGTCGGTATCTCACTTGGCGTGCTGGTGCGGGTAGGGCTTGGCGTGCTGGTGCGGGTGACGCTCGGCGTGCTGGTACTCGTCGGCACCAGGGTATTCGTCGGCGTACGAGAAGTAGCCTCAGACAGCGACGCGGTGCTGGTAGCGACAATCGGCAGATCGGGGCGCAATACCCCATCGCCGAGCAGCCCATTATCGCGCAGCAGATTCACACCGGCGACACTGTAGATGCTAAAGATCACCAACAGCAGCGCCAGCAGGCCGATGTAAATCCCTCGGTCACGCGGGGTGAGTGCGGAAAACCAGCCGCGTAGCCCGCTTATCGGGACAAGCGGCCCGGCCGGGACGACCGGCCCCTGGCCCACGGTGATCGGCGGCGTTGAAGGTAGCCCCGAGCCCGTGTATAATGGACATCTAACGTGCCCCGACGACAGACAATAGGATGCCTGATAATCCGGCTGAAGGGTCGGTATATCCTGGGCCTGTCCCGTCGCATAACAACGATGCTCAGGGGTGGGCGATGCAAAGCGGATCGCCTGGTTCTGTTTCAGGCCGAGGTATGGGCAGTGGCCTGACGGCTCGACCATAGTGTTTCAGGGCTCCTGCAAAGATGCGGACAGGAGTATTATAGGCTTCGGCCCTTGTAGCGTCAAAGCCACCGGATCGTGAGCATATGCGCATCCTGATACTCTCGGACATTCACTCGAATTTGGTGGCGTTGGAGGCGGTTATCGACGCGGCGGGCAGCTTTGATGTCCTCTGGTGCCTGGGCGACACCATCGGCTATGGCCCACAGCCAAACGAATGTGTCGAACTGATGCGCCAGCACGCGCAGATCGCGATCACGGGCAATCACGACCTAGCCAGCCTTGGGAAGATCGACCTGCACGACTTCAACCCCGATGCGCGTAAGGCCAACATTTGGAACGGCAGCCAGCTCAAAGAGGAGAACCGCGCCTGGCTTGATCCGCTGCCGCCGACGATCCACGTCGATAAGCAGTTCCTGGTAGCCCACGGCAGCCCGCGTGAGCCGATCTGGGAGTATCTGCTGATGCCAGAGCAGGCGGTCGCAAACTTCGAACTCTTCCCCAACCAGGTCTGCTTCATCGGCCACTCCCACGTCCAGCTCGGTTTTCGCATGCGTAACGGCAGCGAACACGCCGAGCGATTCCTCCCCGACACCGGGCGTACGCTTGAGCTGAACGGGTCAACCCGCTATTTCATTAACCCCGGCAGCGTCGGCCAGCCCCGCGATCAGGATCCCCGCGCGGCCTACGCCTTGCTCGATACCGCGAATAGCAGCGTCCGCTTCCACCGAGTCGGGTATGATGTCGCCGCGACCCAACGCCAGATGAAAGATGCCGGCCTGCCGGTCGCCCTGATCCGCCGCCTTGAGTATGGCATGTGACGCGACATACCAGTGCCCATTAAACGCATTGCGCGCATCTATCGCGTGGGGCGTTGATGACAATTGGATGAAATCCCGGCAGCCGCGAGGCGCACGGGCGTCTCGCCCGCTGGGGTTCTGGCGGGCGAGACGCCCGCACTTCCAGCGCCTCGCGCCGTGGCTCATGGCGTATAGCAGTCCTATTCCAGTTGTGAAGAAGGAGTCAAGGCTTTAGCCGGCCTTATCCGGCTAAAGCCTCGACTCCACGCAACAACCCCAAGAGGATTGCTCTATTTATAGGATAGCTCAGGAGTGTGAAGCCTCACATGCAGAAGATTTCCGCCCCCGCTGCCCAGACCCCTGTGCGTCTGCCGATGCCGGTGATGATGGGGGTCGGCGTACTCCTCCTGATCAGCCTCGGCGTCACCGTCCCCTTCGACCCCACGTGGTGGCAGGTCGTGATCCTCGGCGTTGTGCAGGGGCTCACCGAATTTCTGCCGATCTCATCCACTGCGCACCTCCTGATCGTCGGCAAGCTGATCGGGTTCACCAATACCATTGGTGGCACGTTTGACATCGCCATTCAGATCGGAACCGTGATCGCGGTGATCGCCTTCTACCTCACAGATCTCCTTGGTCAGGCAAGCGCCCTGATTGGGCGAAATACGCCCGCCGTCACGGCTGCGGCGCGGCGGCTGTGGATCGCGGTGGCGGTGGCGTTTCTGCCGGCCGCCGGGGTCGGCCTTATCTTCCACAAAATCATTAAGGAGCGCCTCTTCAATCCGAAGTCTCCCGAGGCTCCGCTGGTGATCGCCGGTACCCTGATTATCGGCGGGATCATCTTCCTCGTGATCGAGCTGCTGCCGCGCCGCGCCGCACGCACAACCGAGTTGGGCGAGATCCGCATCGGCCAGGCCATCGGCGTCGGCGTCGCGCAGGTCTTCTCGCTCGTCCCCGGCACCTCGCGCTCAGGATCGTCCATCGTCGGCGGCCTGCTGTCGGGACTCGACCGGCGCACCGCCACGGCATTCTCGTTTTACCTCTCGATCCCCGTCCTCGGCGCGGCCACCCTGGTGGATCTGCTGGGCAGCCTTGGCCAGATCCAGTCCGGCGACTGGGGCCGCCTGCTGCTCGGCACGATGGTGTCGATGATCGTCGGCTGGTTGAGCATTGGCTGGCTGCTGCGCTATGTGGCCCGCAACAGCTTTATCTCGTTCGGGATCTACCGCATCATCGCCGGGGGATTCATCCTGGCCCTCGTGTTGAGCGGGTGGCTGTCGTAATGGCCGATGCTGCGAGTGTGGCGGTTCAGCGCACGCACGATGCCACCGCGCTGCGGCTACCGCCGGTGCGCGATCTGCCTGCGATCCTTGCCGCACTGTTGCTCGGCCTCCTGCTGATCCAGCCCGCCCTCTGTCTTCTCCACTGTTTAGATATCACCTACCCGCACTCTGTTGGCCAGAGTTTTGATCAGAACCACATGCTCTGCTCACTCGCTGACCACCAGGGCGACCCGGCCACCCGCGTGCCGCTGCCGGCCTTCTGGCCGACACTGCCGGTGACGGGTGTTATGTTAGCGCCCCCCGCCGCGCTGCTCCTCGTCCTGCTCACCCTCGTCGCATCCTGCGTACCATCACTGACATGGTCGCCCCCGAGTCCTCCCCCGCGTACGATTACAGCTCTTGCGTAGCTATATTATGTCACCCTGAACGCCAGCGAAAATACGCGCTACAAAGGTCTTGCAAAAGACCGGGGTAGATGGTTCCCCCTCGCTTTGCTCAGGGCTGACGTGCCATGATCTCACCACGATCTTCAACACTTTTAGAAGAAAGACCCACACCTATGCGACCACGCATCCAGATTCTCGCCATCGTCCTCGGCATGTTCATGCTCGCCGCCTGTAGCGCCAGCACCACAAAGCCCGCCGCCACCGATCTCCCTAGCAGCTCTAGCCCCGCGAAGCTCAGCGTCAGCGAACCGTGGGCGCGGGCGGCCGCGATGACCGGCGCATCCACCTCGGGCGGGGCGGGTATGGGCCAGAGCAGCGCGATGACCGGTACCATGCCGATGACCGGCACCATGCCGATGACCGGTACCATGCCGATGACCGACACGACAACTGGCAGCGGCGGCACCAGCGCGGCCTACCTGACGATCACCAACAGCGGCGGCACCGCCGACGCACTGCTGAAGGCAGAGAGCGATGTGGCGAACTCCGTCGAGTTGCACACCATGACGATGGTAGACAACGTGATGAAGATGACGCCCGTGGCGAAGATCGACGTCCCGGCCAACGGCAAGGCCGAGCTGAAGCCGGGCAGCTTCCACGTGATGCTGATCGGCCTGCGCCGCGACCTCAAGGAGGGCGAGGTGGTGAAGCTGACCCTCACCTTCCAGAACTCGGGTAAGATTCAGGTCGAGGCGCTGGTGCGCAAGCCGTAACACAAAGGAATAGGGAATAGGGAACAGACCGCGCATCCAGATGTGGTCGGCCTTATTTAGGATACCATGGTGCCACGTGGCGGTAGCGATACTATCGCCACGTGGCATTATGTCAAATGGAGATCGCGATGATCCGTGTGAGATCTACCCTCGTGCTGCTGGTGCTGGCCCTGCTGTTGAGCGCCTGCGCCAGCGCGCCGGCGGCGGCCCCAACGGCAGCCAACACCGAGACCGATGTGCCCACGGCGGGCACGCTGATTGACCCGCCCAAGCCCCTGAGCGACTTCACCCTGCCCAGCAGCGCGGGCGGCAAGCCGTTGAGCCTGAGCGATCTGCGCGGCAAACCGGTGCTGCTCTACTTTGGCTACACCTTCTGCCCCGATATCTGCCCGACGACCCTGTCAGAGTTCATCCGGGTCAAGCACGATCTCGCAGGCAAGGGCGATCAACTGGCGGTGCTGATGGTGAGCGTCGACCCCGAGCGTGACACGCCGGAGGTGCTGGGGCGCTATATGCAGGCGTTCGACCCGAGCTTCATTGGGATGACCAGCGATGAGGCGACGCTACGCCGGATCGGCAGCGAGTATGGACTCTTCTACCAGCGCCACGCAGTCAGCGGCAGCGCGGCCGCCTACCTGATGGATCACAGCGCGGCCACCTATCTGATCGACCAGCAGGGGCAACTGCGCATGGTCTACAGCTACGGCACACCGCACACGGTAATCGCGCCCGATGTGGAGCGCCTGCTCGCCGAGAAGCGCTAGGGGAACCCTATGGCATGCCGGATACGCGCGATCATCGGCTCGATCCTGCTGGCCCTCAGCCTGAGCGCCTGCGCGGCCTCGGCGCTGCCGCCCCTGGCCGATGGCACGGTGCGCGCCCAGCAGGTACACGAGGGGCTGACCTTCACCCTCGACAGCCAGGCCGCCCCAAAGATGAACACCACGCAGCATCTGCGGATCACCCTGCTCGATGCGGATGGTCGCCCGGTCGAGGGCGCGAGCATCTACTTTGATCTGGAGATGAACATGCTCTGCCTAAGCGGTAGCAAGCCGGTGGCGAACGCCGTCGGGCGCGGTGGCTATGAGGTAGATGTGGTCTATGTGATGGCGGGGGACTGGAAAGTGACGGCGGTGGCCGACCTAGGCGACCGTGAACTGCGCGTCACCTTCCCGATCAGCGTGGGGGAATGACACGTATCTGCTTGGTGTGCGGCAAAGCCACACACCAAGCAGACGGGCATGGCTAGACGCTCATCCGAGCTCGGCTGGTCACCGTCGGCATCAGGGGCGCTCGGCGGCGGTGACAGGTCAGGTAAATCAGCGGCCCCATCGTACAGCGCAGGGCACGCATGCGACCACAGGGGATAACTGCCGCCATCCCAGTGCGCAACACGGTCATCTCATCGTCCACAAATAGCTTGCACGTACCCTGGATGATGACCACAAGTACATCGACCTCGTCGTTGATATGCTGGGGTATGGAGGCCCCGTCGGCGAGGCGGAGCAGGTTCACATTGAGCTGCTCGCTGTTTATGCTAGAGGCCGGGCCGTCGTACTCCACTCCCCGCAGCGCATCTGCCATATTGATTAGCAGCTCCGCCGGAAGGCCCATGGTTCACTCCTCTCATGTTTGTTCGCGCGCAGGCCGGAGCGATAAGCGTCGGTGCGCCGTGGACGTTTGCCCCACTATTATATCGTGTCTCGCTACGGTGCACATCAAGCAGGCCGCTTACGCAGATTGCAAAAAAACGGCATTTGACCATGCTTTGGCACGCCTGGTTAAAAACCTCGCACGCCACCGTCCCGAACGGTGTCATATTGTAGCAGGTTCTACGCCGGGAAGCCAGATGATGGCAGACCGCAGCAGGGCTGATGCAACGTTGCTGGGACTGCGCCCCAGACCGCGCTTTTGGTTAGTTTTTGGCGGCGAATCCGCCAAAAACCAACCAAAAAAGATCTTTCGGGGGTGGCTGGCAGGCTCTATTCGGCGGGAAACTATTGTCTTGAGGTCGGCGGTAGCGCTTGGTCGTGCGCCCTCGGCCAGATCCGGCGGCCCAGGGCGATGCTGCCGGCCACCAGGGCCACGATGATCGCTATCACGGCCAAGTTCTTGCCGATCGCCAGCGCCCCGAAGATCCCGCCGCCGCCGTCGCGCTCGCCGCCTAGCCTGTGGCCCTCACCGCCATGGAATCTGCCGACCGACGGCCCTCCGTCACGGGCGGTGGTCGCGCCGGGCGGGGCGGTGGCCGCGCCCCCGACCATACCCGCGCTCCCCAGGGCGTAGACTGCCCCGGACACCAGCAGGGCCACGAACAGGATGGCCAGAGTCCGTCCGAGTAATTTCATAGAAGCACCCCTTCTTCCTTCAGCGCCGGGCGGGCGGCGCGGGTCGACTGCGGCAGCGTGCGGTGCGGCGTCAGCGGCGCGATGACAAAGCGCCTGATCACATTTACGATCCACTGCCAGTGCAGGGCCACGTGCAGGCCCACCAGAAAGACCGACAGGTTCGCTGAGCGTGTGTGCAGACCCTTCCAGACCTCGCCGTGCGTTGCCGTCAGCCCGAAGGTCGGCAGCAGCGCCTCCGAGATCATCAGCCCGGTGAAGATGATCACCGTCATATCGACAAACAGGAGCACGTTCAGCGCGTAGTTTAGCCGCGCCGACCACTGCACCTTGCCGAAGAAGCGCTTGGTCACCTGCACGATCCACTGCCAGTGCAGCAGCAGGTGGGAGGTGATCGCCGCGCCGAAGGCGATGCCCAGCCACTCGTGGATAGCTAGCCCGCTGAAGCGCGGGGCCATTGCTACCAGGAAGGCCACAAAGATTGCCATATCGATGGCCAGGTTGACCAAGCCTCGGCGCGGTCGCTTCGCTATCTGTATCATTACCGTACCCCCTACAAATGCGTGTTCCGATGTGCTTATGATAGGGGGGGAGTATGTAGAAGTTCTTAAGAAATCGTGGGGAAAGGGAGTAGGAAGAGAAAAAGCGGGGTGGAGGGAGCGCCTAGTGCTCCCTCCACCCCGCTTGCTTTGAAGGATCGGCCCGATCTAGAAGCAGCCGCTGCCGGTGCAGATACCATCGGCGGGGGGCAGCGGAGTATCGAGGGGCGCGTTGCCGGGGCCGGGCTGGAGCGTGTAGGATGCCACGGCGCGCATGCCGCTGACGTTGCCGTAGGCGGTGTAGCTGCGCTTGCCCACCGGCTCTTGCTCGCTCAGGTAGAGCACCGCGTTGAAGGCACCACTCGCGTTGGCCTGAACGTCGCCGATCCAGCGGGTCGAGTAGTCGGGTAGGGTGACCCAGATGGTGACGATCTCCTTGGGCTTGTAGCCGTGGCCGGCGAAGCTGGCGAGGCTGCGCTGGGTGTCGGGGCTGGGGCCGACCTGGAGCAAGGCCACGCCGGCGGCGACCGTCAGGTCATCGACGGTGACATCGAACTCGGTGATGCCGTTGGCGCTGCTGTTGAGGCCGCGAGCGGTGAAGGCGTAGTGGCCCACGGGCACGCCGGTGACGTAGAGGACGTACTCAATCACACCGCTGGGGCCGGCGCTGATGCGACCGAGGTCGGTCACGGTGTTATTGGGGTAGCGCAGCCAGACGGCCACGTCCTCATCGCTCCCGTAGCCGCTGCCCCGGATGACAAAGTAGGCACCCTGGGAATCCCTGCCGGGCGTGGCGGTGAGCTTGACGCCGGTGGAGGTGCCGGGGGCCGCGCCAATGTTGACGTTGATGCTGGTATAGACCTCGCGGCCGCTGTCTTTGCCGTGGGCGGTGTAGGTGTACTTCCCAGTGGGCGAGAAGGTGGCACCTAGGAAGTCGGGCAGATATGGGTAGCTGAAGTTGCCATCGCCGTCTGCGGTGATCTCGGCCACCCCGAAGACACTGAGGTCGGGGTAGGTGATCCAGACGGCAACGGTCTCGCCAGGCGAGAAGCCCTGGCCGGCGAGGGTGACGGTGTCGTTCTGGCGAGCGGTGGCGGGTGAGGCGCTGATGCTGGCGGAACTGGCCATGGAGGCCAAGCTCCACAGGCCCAGCAGCAGGGCGATGGCCCCGGCAAAGCCGCCCATCAGTGGGCCGCGTAGCCTACGGATTTGCTCGTGTCGCATGATCTTCTCCCTTGTCTAACAGAATTTATACGCCTTCGACGATCATTCGTCGCTAACACTACCCTAAACGATAGGGTCGAGAGCGACAGGGAGTCGTAAGTAACTATTCGATGACAGGAAGCTTACTGGAGCCTTACGGGGATTGAAGATGTGAGGACGACTTCACCGCCCAAGCCTAACAAAAGGTGGGTCTTGAGAGCGCAGCCCCAGGGACGTTGCAACCGCCCTGGGAGATGCCTCATGACTGATGCAACGTCCCTGGGGCTGCGCCCCAGACC
>CAISPW010000404.1 GCA_903887465.1 uncultured Oscillochloris sp.
GCTTTGCGCCAACGCCCAATGCTTCCTCCCTACGGCATTTACCGCACGGGCGGCATCCTGCCGTCGCGGATGTAGCTCAGGTGCCAACTGAGGGCCTCGTCGAGCAGGTGCGGGGTGTGCTTGCCCGCCGAGCCGCTCATGGCGCGGCGATGGTAGTCGCGCAGCGCCGGGCGCATGTCGGGGTGGGCGCACTTCTCGATAACCTGCTCAGCGCGCTGCTTGGGCGAGAGCCCGCGCAGGTCGGCCAGACCCTGTTCGGTGACGATCACATGGACGTCGTGCTCGGAGTGATCGACGTGCGAGACCATGGGGACGATGCACGAGATCGCGCCGCCCTTGGCGGTCGAGGGGGTCATGAAGAACGAGATGTAGGCGTTGCGGGCGAAGTCGCCGGAGCCGCCGATGCCGTTCTGAATGCGGGTGCCCATCAGGTGGGTCGAGTTGACATTGCCGTAGATGTCAGCCTCGATCATGCCGTTCATGGCCAGACAGCCCAGGCGGCGGATGACCTCGGGGTGGTTGCTGATCTCCTGGGGCCGCAGGATGATCCGGCTGCGGTAGTGGCTCAGGTTTGCGTAGAGCCATCTGGTGGCGGCCGGACTCAGCGAGAGGGCCGTGGTCGAGACGACCGCCAGCTTGCCGGTGTCGAGCATGTGGAGCATGCCGTCCTGCAGCACCTCGGTGTAGGCGCTGAGCTCCTCGAAGCGGCTCTCGGACAGGCCGGACATCACCGCGTTGGCGATGTTGCCCACGCCCGACTGGAGTGGCAGCAGGCTCGGTGTGAGCCGTCCCTTGCGGATCTCGTGCTCTAGAAACTCCAGGATATAGCCGGCAATCTGGCGCGAGGCATCGTCGGGCGGGCTAAATACGCCGTTCCGGTCGGGCGCGTTGGTCTCGACCACGGCGATGATCTTGTCGGGGTCGCAGCTGAAGTAGGGCGAGCCGATCCGGTCGCCGGCGGCGATGATCGGGATCGGGCGGCGCTCCGGCGGCAGCCGGGTGCCGTAGTAGATGTCGTGCATACCCTCGAACTGCTCGGGCTGCCAGCTGTTCACTTCCAGGATGACCTTGTCCGCGCAGTCGAGCCAGGTCTTGTTGTTGCCCACCGACGAGGATGGCACGATCTGGCCGTCGGCGCGGATGGCCGTCACCTCGACAACGGCGATGTCGAGGTGGCCGAGGAAGCCCTCCCACACCGCCTGGGCGACGTGGCTGAGGTGCATGTCGATATACTCCATGCGCCCGTCGTTGATCCGCTCGCGACAGGTTGGGTCGGACTGGTAGGGCAGGCGCAGCTCGATGCCGTTGGCTCGGGCCAGGACGCCGTCGAGTTCAGGCGCGGTGGACGCGCCGGTCCAGATACGTACCTGGAAGGGCTGCCCGTGCTGGTGCGCCTGTTCGATGCGCTCGGCGAGGGCGAGGGGCACAGCTTTGGGGTAGCCTGCGCCGGTAAACCCGCTCATCCCGACCGTGCTGCCGGGCAGGATGAGGGCGGCGGCATCTTCAGCTGACATGATTTTATCGCGCAGGCGCGGGTCAGCTATCCGGCTGTTCTTCGTGGCCATAGGGTTGGTCTACATCTCTAGCGTAATGAAATAGCTTTGCGGGTGAGAAAGGGGATCCCCAGCATACTATAGGTGGCGGAGATACAATGCGGGCGCACCGCTACCTCAGGGCGGTTGCAACGTCGCCTCCGGCGGGGGTTTGGGGGTGGCAAAGCTACCCCTGAAAGATTTTTTGGCAATACCGCAAAAGTCGCCCTGTCAGACTGAGCGCCCGGCCCGTAAACGGGCGGGCTAGGTTGACGACGGCCGCTGAAGCGGCC
>CAISPW010000405.1 GCA_903887465.1 uncultured Oscillochloris sp.
CCAAAAACCAACAAAAAGCGCGGTCTGGGGCGCAGCCCCGAGGACGTTGCTCATGCCCTGGCTGAGCGCCCGGCCCGTAAACGGGCGGGCTAGATTCGACGACGGCCGCTGAAGCGGCCGTCGTAGACCTAGCCGGGGGCTTCAGCCGGCGAACGTTGCCGCGACCGCGTGCCTTATGCGCTACTGCCTTTTTTGGTTGGTGTTTGGCGGCGAATTCGCCAAACACCAACCAAAAGCGCGGTCTGGGGCGCAGCCCCGAGGACGTTGCATTAGCCCTGGGTACACGCTCACGACCTGCGCCATTCTTGTGCTACACTGGGGATCCCGCAGAGGGGTGCCCGTGCGTGGCCATAGGGGCCCGCGCCATTGCGTGATTTTGAGCGCCGCCGACATGTAACTCCCGACGGTAGACTCCGGTGAGACCCGGTTTTTTTGCGTCAGGAAGCCATAGGGGAGAGACGACCACGTGACCGATACCAAAGTCATCTATTCGATGATGCGGGTGAGTAAGATCCACCCGCCCAATAAACAAGTACTCAAGGATATCAACCTATCCTACTTCTATGGTGCCAAAATCGGTGTGATCGGCACCAACGGATCTGGCAAGAGTTCCCTGTTGCGCATCCTGGCCGGGATCGACCACGATTTTATCGGCGAGACGGCGATCTCGCCCGGTTACACGGTGGGCTTTCTGGAGCAGGAGCCGCGCCTCGACGAGAGCAAGACCGTGCGTGAGATTGTCGAGGAGGGCGCCGCTGAGATCGTCGGCCTGCATACGCGCTACGACGAGATCAATAACAAGTTCGCCGAGCCCGACGCCGACTACGACGCGCTGCTGACCGAGCAGGCGGAGGTGCAGGAGAAGCTTGACCACCTCGACGGCTGGGATATCGACAGCAAGCTCGATCTGGCCATGGACGCCCTGCGCTGCCCGCCCAGCGACGCCTCGGTGGCTGTGCTCTCGGGCGGTGAGCGCCGCCGCGTGGCCCTTTGTCGCCTGCTGCTCCGCTCGCCCGATATCCTGCTGCTCGATGAGCCGACCAACCACCTCGACGCCGAGTCGGTGGCCTGGCTGGAGCGCCACCTCCAAGAGTACAAGGGCACCGTCATCGCCGTGACCCACGACCGCCACTTTTTGAACAATGTGGCTGGCTGGATCCTTGAACTGGAGCGTGGCGTTGGTATCCCCTGGCGCGGTAATTACTCAAGCTGGCTGGAGCAAAAAAAGCAGAAGCTCGCCAGTGACGAGAAATCTGAGAGCCAGCGCCAGAAAGCCCTCCAGCGCGAGCTGGAGTGGATCAGCATGTCGCCCAAGGGCCGCCACGCCAAGGGCAAGGCCCGCATCACCGCCTACGAGCGCCTGCTCAACGCGAGCCAGGATCAGCAGGATCACGAGCTGGAGATTTTTGTGCCGCCCGGCCCGCGCCTCGGCGACATCGTGATTCGCGCCGAGGGTGTGGCCAAGGCTTACGGCGACCGGCTGCTCTACGATAACCTCAGCTTCGACCTGCCCCCCGGCGGAATCGTCGGCATCATCGGGGCCAACGGCGCTGGCAAGACGACCCTTTTTCGCATGATCGTCGGCCAGGATACGCCCGACGGCGGTACGCTGACGGTGGGCGAGACGGTGACGCTGGGCTATGTGGACCAAAGCCGCGATAGCCTCGACGGGCAGAAGAACGTCTGGGAGGAGATCTCCGGCGGGCACGATATTATTCTGCTCGGCAACCGCCAGATCAACTCGCGGGCCTACGTCTCGCGCTTCAACTTCGCCGGGTCTGATCAGCAGAAGCTGGTCGGCACCCTCTCGGGCGGCGAGCGCAATCGCGTCCACCTGGCGAAGATCCTCAAGTCGGGGGCCAACGTGCTGCTGCTCGACGAGCCCACGAACGACCTGGATGTCCACACCCTGCGGGCGCTGGAGGAGGGGCTAGAGAGCTTCGCCGGCTGCGCCGTAATCATCTCCCACGACCGCTGGTTCCTCGACCGGGTGGCCACGCACATCCTGGCCTTCGAGGGCGATAGCCAGGCGTTCTGGTTCCCCGGCAGCTACTCAGAGTATGTGTCCGACTATCATCGTCGTAAGGGTGTCGAGGCTGACCGGCCACACCGGATCAGCTATAGAAAGCTGGTAAGGTAGTACATCATGATCACCGCAGCGGACCAGATTTACGTTATTGGGCATATTAACCCCGACACCGACTCGATTGTGTCGGCGGTCGGTTACGCATGGCTGCTCCAGCAGGAGCAGCCGGATCAGCGGATTGTGGCGGCGCGGGCGGGTCATCTCAACCCGCAGACGACCTGGATCTTCCACCGGCTTCAGGCCGACCCGCCGCTGTTCCTGCCGGACGCCTCGCCGCGCTTCCACAGCGTGGCCCAGCGCTACGACACCACGACGCCGGATAGCCCGCTGCGCGAGGCGTGGACGATTGCCAACCGCACCGGCGGCGCGGCCCCGGTGCTGAACCCTGACGGTACGCCCTTCGGCCTGGTGACGGTGGCGAGCCTGTTTAATTTCCTGCGCGAGAAGGTGGGCATCCACGAGCGCGGCGGCGACATGCGCGTCGGCGATCTGCTGACCCATCCCTGCCGCGAGGCGTGCGACACCGAGACGCCGCGCTTCAAGGCATCGGGCCGCATCCGCGACGTGCTGCCGCGCATTCTGCGCGAGGAGCGCGACGAGTTCCTGGTGGTGGATGATCAGGGCTGCTACACCGGGGTCTGTCGCCAGCGCGACGCGATGCGCCCCAAGCGGCTGAAGATCGTGTTGGTGGATCACAACGAGGCTGGTCAGGCGCTCGGCGCGCTGGACGAGGCCGATGTGATCGAGGTTCTCGACCACCATCGCCTGGGCAACCCCACCTCGATGGTGCCGATCAAGTTCACCGTGGATACCGTGGGCAGCACCAGCACGCTGGTGACGGAGCGGATCTCGGACGCTGGCCTGAGCGCGCCGCCCCAGATCGCCGGGATGCTCCTGGCCGGGATGATCTCGGATACCCTGCTCTTCACCTCGCCCACCACCACGGATCGCGACCGCCGCGCCTCCGAGCGCCTGGCCCGCTGGGCCTTTATGGGCGGCTCGCCGCTGGCTGGCGAGACGATTGAGAGTTATGGCCACGAGATCCTCGCCGCCGGTGTCGATCTCTCCTCACGCAACGCGGCTGATTTGGTGCAGACCGACTTCAAGCGCTATGAGTCGGGTAACCTAAAGTTCGCGGTCACGCAGATCGAGCTGTCGAACTTCACTCAGCTCGACGAGCGGCTGGAAGAACTGCGCACTGCCCTGGAGGCCATGCGCTCAACCAATGGGCTTGACTTTGTGGTGCTGATGGCGACGAACGTGGTGGCCAGTTCCAGCCGGTTGCTGCTCAGCGGGGAGGTGCCGCAGCTCGATAGCCTGCCCTACCCGAAGCGCATGGACGGCACCCGCGCCGCCGACGGGGTGGTCTCGCGCAAGAAGCAACTGCTACCGCAGTTGCTCAGCGCCCTGGAGGGGTAAGCGTCTCCTCCTGAAAAACAGAGCGTGCCAGCGAAAGCTGGCACGCTCTGTTTTTCAGGGCATCAACTCCGCCCCCAGCCGCCCCAGTTGCACGCGGTAGGCGGCGGGCTGCTCGGGGTGAGACTCGAAGCGGTTACGCTCAAAATACTGCACGCGCCGGGTTGTGCCGCCCACGTCCGCATCAAGCGGCTCGCTGATCGGGAACCCGAAGACCGCTAGGCCGCCGTTGCGCTCCCAGTAGGCGCGGAAGGGCGGGCAGAGGCTGTGCCCGGTCTCGGCGAAGTAACGGCACCCTGCCGATGGTGGCCCGCCCACCGTCGGCAGCGTGCGCCAGTCTACCCCTTGGCGAGACAGGCGCTCGACGCCCAGCCGACCGAGTTGCACATCGTAGGGCGACGTATGCTCGGGGTGGTACTCGAAACGGTTGCGCTCAAACCACTGCACCCGGTAGCTCTGGCCATCGCCTGCCTGCTCCACCCGCTCGGCACTAATCGGAAAGCCGAAGATCGCCAGGCCGCCGCTGCGCTCCCAGTAGCGCAGGAAGGGATCGCGCAGGTTCTGGCCGGTCTCGCCGAAGCTGCGCGCGCGCCCGCTAAGCTGGCGTAGGTAGACCGGGCGAGCGCTCAGGCTGAGGCGGGTCTGCTTGCCCGCCAGGGCGCGCTCACCGCCGTCGCGGTCGATCATGGCCGCGCTGAGTCCTGCCGTCAGCGGGAAGTCGACCGCCGCCGCGCCGCCGAGCGACCAGAGTACGTCCACGCTGCCGCCGTCGCCCAGGTCGAAGCGGTAGTCGGCCAGGACGCCGGGGCGGTGCAGCGGGCCGACGCCGTTGGAGTGGGCGAACTGGAGCTGGGCCACCATCGCGCCGTAGGCCGTGTAGGCCGGCTTGGGCGTCAGGTCGTCGCGCACAATCGCCGCCGGGCCCCAGGGCTGCTGCGCTCCACCAAATTTATCTTCCAGCTGGAAGTAGCTCACGTGTTCAACCCCGGCGGCGGCGGCCAGCACGAAGCTGCGTACCATATAGTTGGCCTGCTCGTCGTCGCTCTTGGCGAACTGCGGCGCGCAGCCGCCGCCGCAGGTACTCCAACCCATCTCAGTGATCCAGATCGGCTTGCCGCCACCGTGCGCCGCGACCCAGCGCTTGGCCAGATCGATCCGACCGGGGATGCTCACGTCAAAATGTTCGCGCGCATTGATCAGGCTGGGGTCGTCGGGGGCGTGGTCGATCAGCCAGGGATGGATCGACAGGACATCGAAGCTGTCCCAGCCGGCCAGTTGCACCACGCGCTCCATGAACCCGCCCTGGCCGATGGCGTCGAAGGTGTAGGCACCGCCGTTGAGTACCGTCGCCGTTGGATCAGCCGCCTTGATCGCATCGTGGGCTAGGCGCAGCATCTGGGCATAGGCACCGGCGTCGGCGTGAGGCAACCAGGTGCCGTCGAGGTCAGGCTCGTTCCAGATCTCCCAGGCGGCCACGCGCGGCGAGCCGGGGGCGTCGTCGTGGCCATCGCCGTCGTAGCGCTCGACCACCTGGCCCGCCCAGTGGGCGTAGGCGGCCATGTCGGTGGGGGCGCACCAGTACTCGGGCTGGCTGGTGTCCTTGGCGTAGCGCACGCAGTCGGCGGAGCGATACTCCTTGGGCGTGGTCAGCAGCATGCCGATGATGCCGACCCCGGCGTCGGCGATCTGGCCGAGGCGCCGGTCGTAGAAGCTGTTCTCTGTGTCGCGCCCCCAGGCGGCCCACGCGATCTCCTCGCGGGTCCAGCGCGCCCCAATCGGGGCGGCCATGCCCAGCAGGGCGGTGGCCTCGGCGTCGCTGCGCTCGCGCCCGGTGAGGTACATGTTCAGGCCGAAGAGCGCGGGCGGCATGCCCGGCTGGCGGGCCGCGCCGTGGGCGGGGAGGCTGGCGGGCAGCAGGGTGAGCAGGGCGAACAGGGCGAGCAGACGATAGTTCATGGAGGTGCGGTGTCCGGGGTCGGTAGGTGACAGCCGCCGGGATTGTACCACGCCCTTGACGCCCCATCTAAACCTGGGTACCATTCCCAGCATGAGCAACTCAAAGCGTATTATTCTCACCGGAGCCACCGGCGTCGTCGGACGCAGGCTCTTCGCCGCGCTCCAAGTTCGCGGCTACGATGTTGTCGTCTTCTCGCGTCGCCTCCCGCAAGCCCGTGAGCTGCTGCCCGGCGCCGCTGGCTACGTGTGGTGGACGACCAACACCGCAGGGGCGTGGGCCTCCGCCGTCGATGGCGCTCACGCCGTTATTCACCTGGCCGGCGCGCCGATTGCCGAGGGCATCCTCGGCCAGCGCTGGACCCCCGAGGTCAAGGCGGAGATCCATAACAGCCGGGTGAACGGCACGCGCAGCATCGTCGATGCGATTGCGGCGGCCACTGACCGCCCGAAGGTGCTGCTCTGCGCCTCGGGCGTGGGCTACTACGGATTCCACGACTACACATCGCTTGACGAAAGCACGCCCCCTGGCACCGACTTTCTCGCCCAGGTCTGCGTGGCCTGGGAGCGTGAGGCCACCCGCGCCGAGGAGTTCGGCGTGCGCGTGGCGTGTCTGCGCACCGGCCTGATGCTCGACCCGGAGGCCGGCGTGCTGCCGCAGATTATGCAGCCCTTCAAGCTGTATGTCGGCGGCCCGGTACTGCCCGGCACCCAGTACTATTCCTGGATCCACCCTGACGATCTGATCGGCCTCTACTTGCTGGCCCTGGAAGACGAGCGGGCCAGCGGCTCGTTCAACGCCACCGCCCCGTCCCCGCTGACCAACCGCGACTTCAGCTCGATCCTTGGCAAGGTGATGGGCTCGACCTCGTGGATGCCCGTGCCCGAGGTTATCCTGCGCGCCCTCCTCGGCGAGATGGCCGACCTAGTGTTGAACGGCCAGCGCGCCCTGCCGAAGAAGGCCCAGGCGCTAGGCTACGAGTTCCGCTTCCCCAAGCTTGAGCCGGCCCTGCGCAATCTGCTTGGGAAGTGAGATCTTGCGGTGTTGGTGTTTGGTGGCGAAGCCATCAGACATCAACGCCGCTCAACCCAATGTGGCGTAAAGATCCTCGTAGCGCGGGATGACAACGGGGATGTCGTAGCGGGCGCGGGCGGAGGCGCGGGCCGCGTCGCCGAGCCGCCGGGCCTCGGCGGGGTGCGCAAGCAGATCACGCAGGCGCGCGGCGAATGCCTGCGGCGTGGCCTCCAGCGCCCCGTTCACCCCGTCGGCGATAATGTCGGGCGTGCCGCCAGTGGGCATAGCCAGGGTCGGCGCGCCCAGGCTGGCGGCCTCCAGCAGCACCCGGCTCAGCGGCTCGCCCCAGGCCGAGGGGAAGAGCAGCAGGTCGCAGCGGGCCATCAGCCGCAGCACCTCGTCGTGCCCGGCCCAGGCTAGGAAGCGCACGTCCACCCCCAGTTCGGCCAGCTCCCGGCCCAGCGGCACGCGCAGCGCCCCGTCGCCCGCCACCACCAGGGTATACGGCGGTGCCCCGAGGTCGCGCAGGGCGCGGAAGATCGCGGGCAGCATCCCGGCACCCTTGTTCGGCTCCAACTTCCCCGCGAACAGCAGCAGCGGCCCCTGCACCTGCGTCTGCGCGGGCGTGGCCACGATCCGCTCGGCCGCGTCAATGTCCACCATATGCGGCAGAACGTGCAGGCGCGCAGGGGCGACGATCCCGGCTAGGCGGCGGGCGATGTAGCCGCTACAGGCGATCACCGCATCGGCGCGGGCCAGATATGCGGCGCGGCGGCGCAGGTGGGCCAGCATATACGGGATGGCCGACATCGCCAGCGCGCCGCGTAGCGGCCCCAGGCGCGTCGGCAGATCGGTGGCCAAGCTGGCCCAACTCGCCCGTGGGTGCGGCGTGCGGTCGCCGTGCAGCCCGGTGGCGAAGTAGTCCCACGGCCAGTGGTCGCGCACCGTGACGATGACGGGCGCGCCGAGGCGGTGTCCGGCGAGCACCGCCGCCGGGGCGGCCTGCACGTGCTGGGCGTGGATCACATCGGGGCGACCGGCGGCGGCGGCCACGATGGCGTCGGCCAGGGGCTGCCAGAGCCGCTCGTGGCGGAAGTAGTTCTGGATGATCGGCAGGGCCGGCGCCCGGTAGCCCACGCGCAGGGCCGGCACGCCCAGAGCGTCGTAGGCGCTCACGCCGGGCCGTCCGCGCATCGGCACCAGCGCCGTCACCCGGTGGCCGCGCCCGAGCAGAGCCATGGCTAGGGCGTGGCTGCTCCAGGCCGCGCCGCCCTGGCCTGTGGGTGGGAAAACATCGCTGGGGATGATGATCTGCATCGGCGTATTATAGGGCGAAGCGCCATATGTATGCGGTGGCGAGGCTCCGCCGGTGGGCCACGCCTACGCCTCACCGTCTCGCTGCCGCTCACCGGGGTTGAGCGGCAGCGAGATGCGGAAGGTGCTGCCCTGGCCCGTGGCGCTCTGCACCGCGATGCTGCCGCCGTGAGCTTCCACGGCCAGCCGGCAGAAGTAGAGGCCCAGGCCGGTGCCGTAGCGACGGTCGCTGTCATTGGCCTGGTAGAAGCGCTCGAAGATGTGCGCCTGCGCCTCGTGAGGGATGCCCTGGCCCGAGTCGCTCACGCAAAGTTCAACCCCGTGGCCCGCGTGGATCAGCCGGGCCATCACGCGGATCTCGCCGCTGGCCGGGGTGTGCTTGATCGCGTTAGTGATCAGGTTCGTCAACACCCGCTCCATCAGGGCGCGGTCGATCCAGATCATCGGCAGATCGTCGTCCACAATATGCCGCAGCCGGGCCTGGTCGGGCCGCGCCGCAAGCTCCAGCGGGTCGCACACCGACTGCACCAGGTTCAGCAGGCGCACCGGCTGGCGCTTCAGCAGCCAGCCGCTGGTCTCCAGGCGCGCCGAGTCCAGCACTGTCTCAGTGAGCGTCAGCAGGTAACTGGCGCTGTCGCGGGCCACCGTCAGCAGTTCGCTCTGGCCCTCGGGGTCGAAGTGCTGGCGCTGGAGCGCCTTGATGCTGATCAGCAAGGTGTGCAGGGGCGCACGCATATCGTGGACGATCAAGCGCGTCTGATCTTCCTGGTTGCGCATGCGCTCGCTCAACGAGCGGTTAGCCACGCCGAGGGCGCTGTGCTGGCGCGCGGCGAAGTCGAACATGTCGCCGCTCAGGCGCAGCAGGGCCGCCGGGGCGGGGATCTGGAGCGCGGCGATCCGCCCGGCCAGCTCGGCGTCGATCATCTCGCATAGCATGCCCGCCAGTTCGTGCAGGGTGGCCGGGGCGCAAGACCAGAGCACGTCGTAGATCCGCAAGCTCTCATCGCGATCCACCGGCTCGATTGGGGCGGCCAGCAGGGCGAAGCCGTGGGCCGGGCCGACGCCGATCAGGATCACGCCCGTGCCCAGGCTCGGCGGGATCGACCGCTCCACCCGTCGCACCGGGGCGTCGCCGCCGCGCAGCGCCAGGTCGGCCCAGGCCCGCTGCTGATCGCCGCCGGACACCAGCAGGGCGTTCTCATCGTTGGCGAGGGCCAGCCGCACGAGGCTCTGGGCGAGCTGGGCGATCATCGTCGGCGTGTAGCATCCGCAGACCATGCCCGCGCCCACATGCTGGAGTTGCACTGCAAATGTGCTGATTAGGTGCGCCATACCTCGCCTTACTTCTTAACGCAGCGGAGGGTCGCAGGGCGGGCGTGCCCGCCCTGGAAAATCTCCCTACTCGTACCGCAGCGCCACCAGCGGGTCGAGCCGCGCGGCGCGCGCTGCCGGGTAAAGCCCCGCCACCACGCCCACCATAGCGGCGAAGCCCAGGGCCGCCAGGGCCAGCCACCACGGCGTCACAAAGAACGTCGCCTGGATGGGCAGATTCTTCTGCTGGATGTACCAGGCGATCACGTAGTTCAGCAGGATGCCGAGCAGCCAGCCGCCGATGATCCCCACCACCCCGCCGAGCGTGCCGATCAGCCCGGCCTCGATCATAAACATGTTGCGGATATCTCCCCGCGAGGCGCCAATCGCCTTCAGGGTGCCGATCTCGCGCGTGCGCTCGTAGATCGCCATAATCATCGTGTTGACGATCCCCAGGCTGGCCACGAACAGCGCCAGCCCGCCGATTGACGAGAGCATCACGTTGATCAGCGCGAACACCCGGTTCGCCGCATCCAGGATCAGCTCAAGCGACTGCACCCGGAAGCCCGCATCGCGGAACGTACTCAGCAACTGCGCGGCGCTGGCCACGTCGCGCGCGCGCACCACCGCCGTGTCGTAGCCCTGCTCGTCCAGGTAGTTCGGCGTGTTAAACCACCAGGATTTCATGTCGGCCATATCCGAGGCCAGCGCCTGCACCTCGGTGTTCGTGCTGTCGCTGACCCCCACCACCGTCAGCGGAAATGGCTGGCTCTCGCCGCGCGGGCTGCGCAGGACGATGTTGAGCCGCTTGCCGACCACATCTGCGGGACTCACGCCCTTCGGCAGTGCCCCCACGCCCAGCACCATCTCGCCGCGCCGCTCGGTCGACAGGCTGATCGTGCCCGCCAGCGCCGTCGCCGCACGCTGAAACGGGTTCGGCGCGAAGATTCGCGGGCCGACGATGTACACCGTCTTGAGCGTGCCGGTCGGCAGTTCCAGCGAACTCGCCACCCCGGTCAACTCGATCACCGGCGTTACGTCCGCCACATCCGGCAGTTGTCGCCACCCCGCGATCACCGCCGGGGTCAGCGGGTGATCGCGCTGCGCGCTGGCGTAGCGGGTGAAGAAGTTCGGCTCGCCCGGCTCGCCCGGTCGCACAAACAGGTTCTCCAAGCCCAGGGCCGCGAACTGCGCCCGTACCTCCGTCTGCACCCCCACACCCAGCGAGACCATGGTCACAATCGTCAGGATGCCGACGATCACGCCGGTGGATGTCAGCGCGGTGCGTACCTTGCGCCGGCCTAAGTTTTCTAGGGCGGTGCCCAACATATCACGAAAGGTCATCGCCACCTCCGGTGCAGATTCCATCACGCCAATGCAAGGTTTTAGGGCGTCCGCCCTAGTGCTACAGTTGTAGTCTTTCCGGCGGGGAGGCACGGAGGGGCAAAGCCCCTCCGAAAGAAAAGAAAAGGATTTTTTCGGGGGCCTGCGGCCCTCAAACCCCTGCCAGGAATGGCGATGTTGGCAACTTCAACTGTAGTACTAGGGATTTTTCACGCTCACATCGACATAGTCGTAGCTAAAGTTCCCGGCGATGTCGCGCACCAAAAAGCCCATCACATAGTCGCCGCTCAGGGTCGGCCCGTGGCTCGCGCTCAGCGGCGTGTCGCCGAAGATGATCGTCTGCCCCTTCACACGGGCGGGCTTCAGGCTATCGCCGGTGTCGGTGTAGCTGCGGGTGTAGGCGGTGAAGCTATCGCCGGGTGCCGGACTCAGCTCGTAGGGCTGCGCGTCCTGCTTGCCCCCGGCCTTCGGGAAGCCCCAGATCCGCGCCAGCGTGCCCGTATCGCCCTTCACGCTGAAGATCAGGCCGGCGTCGATCTGCTCGCCGGTGGCCTGCGAGGTGTATACGCCCTCGACGCCGTAAAAGCTGCTGCCGTACTTCACCGGCCCGAGCAGCGCCTCGATCTGATCGTTGCCGTTGCTCAGGTACCAACTGCTGGCGTCCCAGTCCAGGCTCAGGTCAAACTTCCCGTCAGGCCACTTCGGCGTATCGCTGCCCGGCCCCGCCCCCGGCGGGTAGATCGAGTCCACAAAGATCAGGTCGACCGTATTATGGCTGGCGTTGGGGATGCCGATGAACGCGAAGACATAGGCGATATCCTTGCCGCTGAGTGAGCCGTTTAGGCGCACCGGTGCGCTCGTGCTCACACTGGTGCGGTCGATCAGCAGGTCGCTGATCGTCGGCTTCGTCACCGCCGTATCGCCCGCGCCATGGTAGCCCTTCAGGAAGTCGGCCCACTTGGTGGCCCGTGGCAGGGGCGACCCGCGCTCGTAGGCGTCCACATACAGCTCGGCCTGCTGCGGGAAGTAGATCGACATGCCGCTGACATTCTTGTGGTAGCTCCCGGCACCGTTGGCGATGCGGGCCTGATCAAGGGCGCGTCCGAGATCCGCCGCCGCCGCCGCCACCTCGCCCTGCGCCCCCTGCTCGGAAAGCAGCCCGGCGAACTGCCCCAGGTCCACCGAGTTGAACTCCTCGGAGTACGCGGGCGCGTATACGTCCACGTACGAGCGGGCCTGGCCAATTGCGTTGTACGACTTGCCCAGATCCGAGAGCATCGCCTTGGCCAGCCGGTCCACCTGCTGGGTCAGCGGCGTGAGCTTGCGCAGATCGAAGGCTGAGAGGGTCACGTCATTCGCATCGGCGAACTTGTAGGAGTCCATGTAGGTCGTCACAATCACCGGCGCGATTGTCAGCGCATCCTGGGACGGATCCTTGGCTAGGGCGGCCAGCCACTTGTCCCAGGCCCAGCCCTCGCTCGGCTCCAACTCGGCCGAGGCCACCGCCACCTGCCCGTATGGCTCAACTGCCATCAAGACATCGAGTTGGGCCATCAGGCATGCGTCGAAGCCGATCAGGTCGAGGGTGCCGAATCCCGTCTTCTGGCGGGCCGTCTCGAGCGCCGCGCTCAGCTCCGGCAGGTTTAGCTGGTCGTCCGAGGTCTCGTCGCTGGCGAGCCCCAGCCACGAGCCACCGTGATCCCAGATGATCAGGGCGTAGTGCTGGGCGGGGTAGCTCGTCACCCCCCACTCGACGAAGTTGGCTAGCACGGTCGGGTCGCCCATGTTCTGCTCGCCCAGGTCTTGCAGCGCATTCTCTGCGGTGGGCCGCGCGCCCTTCCCCACCAGGAAGCGCTTCGTGCCGTCCCAGTCCCCCGCCGAAGTGTCGTCCCACGACTCGCGTGACTTCACCCGGTCGAGCTGGACGACGATCTTGATCTTATCGCTCGACCCGACCTGGGCCATCTCGGCGAAGTCGGTCAGGGCATCGGCTTCCAGGTTGTTGTCGCCATCCAGGTAGACCATCACCGTCCATAGGGCGTCCTGTCCAGCGGCGGCGCGGGTGGGTGCCGGGGCGACGGTGGCCGCGCCTGCGGCGGTGCCGGTTGCGCCGAGGGGCTGCGTGGTCGCAGAACCTCGGGAGATGCGGTCGATCAGCAGCGCGCCCCCGGCTAGGCCGGCGACCACCGCACAGGCCAGCAGCATGCCGACGACAATGATCATCGGCATGCGCGATCTGGGGCGTGACGGGGCGGGCGTGACCGGCGGCGGCAACCCATAGGCGGGGGGCAGCGCGACGGGCGGCAGCGGGGCTTGGGCACCAGAAGCTGGCGGCGCGATGCCTCCCGCCAGCAGCGTCCGGTCCACCGCCGGGGCGTCGAAGCGGAACGACTCATCACCGATGCTGATCACATCGCTGGGGTTTAGGCGTCTGGTCTGCACCCGCTGGCCGTTCACCGAGGTGCCGTTCGAACTGCCCAGGTCATAGAGTACATAGCCATCGCCCTCGTGGCGCAGCTCGGCGTGTCGGCGCGAGGCCAGCGGGCTGGCGATCATGATCGTGTTCTCGGGCGTCCGCCCGAAGCTTAGGGGCGTGTCGCCAAGCGGGAACGCACGGCCCGCCAGCGGGCCGCTGAGCGCGACGATCTGCAACGGCACGTCAACCTCCTGATCTGCGGCGGCGCACGCTTGTGGGGTGTGCCGCTATTGTAGCAGACCGCCGTTGTGGGCGCATGCGTACCAGGGCGGGGGCCAGGGCGGGTGCAAAGATACTGCTGGCGGAGGTCTGGGGATGGCTTCGCCACCCCCGAACGATCTTTTTTGGTGGATGTTTGGTGGCTTCGCCGCCAAACATCCACCAAAAGCACGGGCTGAGGCGCAGCCCCAGCGACGTTGCACCCGCCCTAACGTCACCACCGCCAAACGATCATATCGGGCATCGTTGCGGTACAATAGGGATGTTCGCCGCCGGGGTACTTCTGCCGCGCCCGTGTGTTTATACCTGTGTAGTAGAGTCCAACCCAGCCGGTGTTCCCGGCAACTGCATATTTCTATGACCGCACCTCCCGTCATCCTGGGGCCGCTGCTCGGCCACCTCTCCGCCGAACAGGTCGGTATGCTGTCCCAAACGGGCGACCTGCCCGCCCCCGACCGGGCGCGGCTGGCCGCCGAACTGCGGGCGGATCTGGCCGCCTGCGCCGCCTACATCCCGGCCCGCCTGGTGCGCGCCCAGATCGACGACCCGCGTCCCGGCCACACGGGCGGCGCGTTCTGGGAGGGCAGCCTGCTCTTCGCCGACCTCTCTGGCTTCACGGCCCTCTCCGAGCGCCTCAGCGTCCTGGGCCGCCAGGGTGCCGAGGAGGTCAGCGCCGTGGTGAACCGGCTCTTCGCCGCCCTAATCGCCGAGATCCACACGCATCAGGGTGCCCTGCTGAAGTTTGGCGGCGACGCGATCACTGCCTTCTTCGACGCGCATGCGCTCGGCGCGGCCCACGCCGCGTCCGCCACCGCCGCTGCGCTGGACATGCAGCGGCGTATGGCCGAGTTTGTTGATCTGGAGACCCGCGCCGGTACCTTCACCCTGCGCCTGCGCGTCGGCGTCCACAGCGGGCGGGTCTTCGCCGCCGAGGTCGGCGACGCGAGCCATATCGAGCTGGTGGTCACCGGCATCGAGGTGAACCGTGTGGCCATGGCCCAGGAGATCGCCGCCCCCGGCGAGGTGGTAATCTCCGACCAGACCGCTGCCCTGCTCGAGGGCGCTCACCTGGAGCCGCGCACCGCCGGGTTCCAGCGCATCGACCAGTTGCTGTTTTTCGCGCTGCCCCCGCCGCCGCCGACCCTGATCGACCTCCACGGCCCCGATGACGTGGCCGCCCTGGCCGACCTCGCCGCTCGCCTGGCCGCCCTACGGCCCTACCTCGTGCGCGGGCTGCCCCGCCGCTTCCTGGAGGCGTCCGAGATCGGCCTCGGTGAGTTCCGCCCGGTGAGCGTCCTCTTCGCCAACTTCCACGATTTTAGCGCCGTCCTTGAGCGGCTCTACGCCGACCCCGACCGCGCCGCCGCCGTCCTCAATGCCTACTACCGCCGCGCCCAGGCCGTGGTCCATCGCTACGATGGCATCGTCAACAAGGTGGACATGTACACCCACGGCGATAAGCTCATGGCCCTCTTCGGCGCGCCTGCCGCCCACGAGGACGACCCCACGCGCGCGGTTCGCTGCGCGCTTGAGCTTGAGCATGCGTTGGATGCGGCCAACCGGGAGATCGGCGCTCTTTTGAAAGAGGTCTCCTTCGGGCAACTCATTCAGAAGATAGGGATCAACACCGGCACCGTCTTCGCTGGTCGGGTGGGCGGCACCACCCGCTACGAGTACACGGTGATGGGCCCGGCGGTGAACCTGGCCGCCCGCCTGATGTCTGCCGCCGTCGATGGCGAGGTGCTGCTCTCGCCGAGCGCCCGCGCCGCCGTTGTTGGGCAGGTCGTGGTAGAGGACCACCCGCCCTTGCGCCTCAAGGGTCTGGCCGAGCCGGTGACCCCCGCCCGCGCCCTGCGCGTCGCTGATGCCCAAGCTCCCGGCACACGTATCGGTGCCGCCCCCATGATCGGGCGCGACCCGGAGATGCGGCGGCTCTTCGACGCGGCCGCCGCCGCCCTGCGCGGTGCCGGGCGCGTGCTGGCGCTCGTGGGCGAGGCCGGTGCCGGCAAGAGCCGCATGGCCGAGGAGTTGCTCCAGCGCCTGGTGATCGCCAGCGTTGCCGAGCCGCCTACCGATGCGATGCTGCCGCCCTTTGAGATGGTCATCGGCGAGTGCCAGAGCTACGATCAGCGCACCTCTTACGCCACCCTGCGCGGCCCGCTCTCCGAGTTGCTCTTGTTTAGCGCCTGGCGGGCCAGCGGCGCAGACCTGCAGTTGCACATTGCCGAGCGCGTGCGCCAGCTCGCCCCCGACCTAGAGCGCTTCGCCCCGCTGCTCAGCGACGCCCTCGGGGTCGCCCTCGATGAGTCGGCCCTCACCACCGCCCTTAGCCCGCAGCAGCGCCACGACCGCCTGCAAGAGCTGATCGTCGCCATCTTCTGCGGCGCGGCCGCCCGCGAGCCGCTGCTCGTCTCGATCGAGGATATGCACTGGGCCGACTCGCCCTCCCTGGAGCTGCTGGGCAGCCTGGCCGCCGCCGCCGCCAACTTGGCTCTGCTCCTGGTCTTCACCTATCGGCCCGACCCGCCCATCTCCGCGCCCTGGGACGACATGCCCCTGACGGTACACCTGCGCCTGCCCGAGTTGGCCCCCGGCTACAGCGCCGATCTGCTCAGCGCCCTGCTTGGCGGCCAGCCGCCCGCCGAGATCCTGCCGCTGCTCGACCGCACCCAGGGCAACCCCTTCTTCATCGAGGAACTGGTGCGCGCCCTGGTCGCTGGCGGTGTGCTCGTGCGCGACGAGGGCGGGGTCTGGCACCTGGCCCGGCCTCTGGCCGAGGTCGCCTTGCCCACCAGCATCGAGGGCCTGCTGATCGCCCGCCTCGACCAGCTCGATGAGCCGCGCCAGGAGCTCGTCCAGGTGGCCTCGGTGATCGGTCGCCGCTTCCAGCGCCCGATCATCGAGGGTATCTACGCCAGCCAGCCGGCGCTCGACGATAGCCTGCAACGCCTGATCTCCATCGAGCTGATCCAGGCCGACCAGCTCGACCGCACCCTGGCCTACGTCTTCCGCCACGCCCTGCTGCGCGATGTGGCCTACGAGGGTATCCTCTACGCCCGCCGACGCATCCTCCACGGTCGGGTGGCCCGCCGGATCGAGGCGTTCAGCCAGGAGCGTATCGACGACCAGCTCGCGATCCTCGCCTGGCACTACCTCCAGGCCGAGGACTGGGCGCACGCCCTCGCCTACCATATGCGCGCCGGTGAGCAGTCTCAGCGTCGCTTTGCCAACCGCGACGCCCTGGCCCTCTACCGCGTCGCCCTGGAGATCGCCGCGCATCTGGGTACCAGCGCCGACCCGCTCACCCTGCTCGACCAGGTGGTCGCGATCCACGAGCGCAGCGGCGATGTCCATATGCTGCTCGGCGAGTATGACCAGGCCGAGCAGCACTTTCGGGAGGTTCTGAGCATGGCCGGGGCCGACATGGAGGCCGTCGATGAGATCTGGCTGCGCATGCACCGCAAGCTGGCCAGCATCGACGAGCGCCGCTCACGTTACGACGATGCCTTCGCGTGGCTGCACACCGGCTTGGCCCGCGCCACCACCAGCTTGCGCATTGAGACGGCGCGCTGCTACCTGCTCGGCACCGGGATTTACTTTCGCCAGGGCAACTATACCCAGGCCATGGAGTGGGCGCACTTGGGTCTGCGCATGGCCAGACAGTTCGCGAGCCAGGCCGACGAGGCCCACGCCCTCAAGTTGATCGGGAATATTTATCGTGACCAGGGCGAACTCGGCCCGGCGATTGAGTCACTCGATTACGCCAGAAAGATCTTCGAGGAGCTGAACAGTATCGGCGGTATGTGTGATACGCTCAACGACCTTGGTCTAACCTATTTGGCCGCCGGGCGCTGGGAGGAGACCGTTGCGAGCTACGAGCAGTCCCTTGAGATCAGCGAGAATATCGGCGATGTACTCGCGGTGGCCCGCACATCCAATAACCTGGCCGTGGTGCTGGTGGGCCGCAACCAGCTCGACCGCGCCGGCGAGCTCTACCGGCTGAGCAGCGCGATGTTCGAGCGAATTGGCTATGTCCTTGGTGTCGCCCTCACCACCTATAACCGTGGCGAGGTGCTGCTGCTCCAGGGAAAGCCCGCCGAGGCGCTGCCCCTCTTCATCCGCAGTATCACCGACTTCGAGCGGATTAAGGCTGCCTCCTTCATGCCCGAAGTACTGCGCCTAGCCGCCGAGGCCACCCTGGCCCTGGGCGACCCCGCCGCCGCCCGCGCCTACGCCGCGCGCTCCCTGTCGGTGGCCGACGAGTTGGGTATGGCCGCCGAGGCCGCCATCGCCCGCCGCGCCTTCGGCCAGATCGCCCTCGCCGAGGGCGATCTGGCCGCCGCTCACGACCAACTCGCCCTGAGCCAGGTCGCCCTGGAGCAACTCGACAACCGCTATGAGTTGGGCAAGACGCTCTACCAGATCGCCCGCCTCGCCTACGCCCGGCACGATGACCAAGCGCTCGCCGCCGCCCGCACCCGCGCCGAGCAAATCTTCATCGAACTCGACGCCGCCCGTGACCTCGACCTCGTCCGTGGGCTGTAGCGGCGCACCACCTTTTTGTATCTACGTTCAGGCGGGCGGGACGCCCGCGCTCCCAGGAACTCCCTACGAACGTGCGGAATCCGGTGCTCGTGTGATGCGTACAATATGAGGAGACTCCTAGATGCTGCGAACACACCCCTTCACCCGTCTGCTCTGGCCGCTCTGCCTAGCCCTGCTGCTGCTGCCGCTCGGCGTGCCGCCCCAGGCCCGCCTCGTGTCCGCCGCCCCCGCCAGCCTGCCCGATCTGCCCGGCAACTCCCTCGCCGGGCTGTCTGAGCAGGAGCCGAATGACACCATCGCCCAGGCCCAGCGGATTAGCGCGCTGGTGCCGGTCGGCTCCTGGTCAGAGCAGGTGATTGGGAAGATCGGCACGTCATCGGACCTTGACTACTACAAGTTCACCCTGCTTCAGCCCGCATCTAAGGTGAAGATCACCCTCGGCAATCTGCCCGCTGACTACGACCTGGTGCTTGCCGCCGACCCCGACACCAACATCCAGCAGGGCACCTCGGGGATCGAGGATATTACCAATATCGGGGGGTCGCTGTCCTCGATTGGCGGGTCGCTGTCCTCGATTGGCGGGTCGCTGTCCTCGATTGGCGGGTCGCTGTCCTCGATTGGCGGGTCGCTGTCCTCGATTGGCGGGTCGCTGTCCTCGATCAGTATGAACCCCGGCACGACATCCGAGCTGATCGACACCTACCTCTGGCAGCCCGGCACCTACTATATCGCCGTCGGCTCGGCCAACGGCGCGTATAGCGCCACCACCAGCTACACCCTGAATATCCAGGTGGCGGGCAGCAGCATGACTGCGCCGCCCCTGCCTGCCCCCGAGGTGGAGATGCGGATTGACCCGCGCTCGATCACCTCTTACGCCCCCGCGCTCTCCGCGATTACCACGCTCTATATTACATCCGGCGACCGCATGAAGGCGCTGTATCCGCAGAACACGAGCCTGATCACTGGGGTAATTCCCAGCAAGTTGGACTCGCTGGCCATGGCACCGCCGAGCTTTCCTAGTGTGTATAACCGCCCCGACTTGAGCGGCCCGCCTGAGTACGGCTATGTATTCGACCTGTCCAATCTGGCACCGCTGACCGTCGGCGTCCAGACGCCGAGCCAGATCTACGCCGAGTGGGAGTCCAACAAGGGCAACCCGCTCTACGCCAATAAGGTCGCCCGCCTGATCGATAATGTGATCAAGGCGGCCACCGACCCGACACGCGGCGGCCTGTCCTGTCCGCCCAGCCAGAAAACGCCCTGCACGTCCGGCATGTCCTATGGCCTCAATCGGACGGCCAACGGGAGCGCGCCTTTCCCCAACGTCAAGTACATTGTCCTGGTGGGCGGCGATAACGTGCTGCCCTTCTTCCGCGTGCCCGACCTGACCACCCTGGCCAACGAGGCCGATTACGCGACTTACCTCAAGTCGATTGATAGCGCCGGGATCATCGACCCGGGCAGCCCGCAGGGCGCGGCCCTCAAGAACCGTATGCTGCTCACCGATGGCCCCTACGGTACGGATAAGCCCCTGCGCTTCCAGGGCTTCCCCTTCTATCTGCCCGACCGCGCCGTTGGGCGGCTGGTCGAGACGCCTGAGGATATTGTGCGCTACCTGACTTGGCAGGAGCACAGTAACTCCTACAAGATCGAGGCGACCGGGAGTAGCGAGACCGCCGCGCCCGCCTTCGTCACCGGCTACGACTTCCTCAACGACGAGGCGATGGCGATCTCGAATACCCTGAAGGCCGGGATGGGCATCTCGCCGACAACGATACCCGCTCTTATCACCGGCCCAATCGGCGACAGCTGGACGCGCAGCGACCTGGAGCGCGGCTGGTTTAGCACCGACCTGACACGGACGATTGGCACCTCGCCGACCCTCGGCATTTTCAGCGACACCTATTCCAACTACCCCGGCTCTACCAACAAGAATCCGCTCTTCTCGCTCAACTCGCACTTCGACCACTGGCAGATCCTGCCGGCGGTCGGCGCAAGTAGCGCGGGCGGCACCTTCTTGGCCAAGCGTATCCTGGCCCCGTTCTACTACTCACAAACCAATATTTCCGGCGGTTACTTCGGTGACACCCTGGGCTACTCGGTGGGCTGCCACAGCGGCTACAACGTGATCGACGGCGCGATCAGCGTAACCAACCGGCTGGATCTCCCGCTTTACAAGGCCGACTTCGCCCAGGCGTTCAACAAGCATGCCGGCAACTGGATCGGCAATACCGGCTACGGTTACGGCACCGCCGACGGGATCGACTACTCCGAGCGGCTGGCGCTCCTGCTCACCCAGGAACTGATGCGCGATGTGCAGGTCGATGTCAGCGGGACGGCGGAGTATGCCGGTGCGCCGATTGGCGCGGCCCTGGCCCGCGCCAAGCAGCGCTACCTGCGTAACTCGGCCAGCCTGAGCGCCTACGACGCTAAGGCTCTGACGATTATGACCCTCTACGGGCTGCCCTTCATCCACGTGGAGGTAAGCCACCCGCTGGCCGGGCCGCCCGAGGAGCCGCAGATTGGGCCGCTGGCGACGCCGGTGCCAACCGAGAGCAACGCGCCTAGCCAGTTGGGCAACAGCGCCGGTCGCCTGGAGCGCACCATCACTGTGACGATTGGCATCGGGGCCAGCGACTATGTAGACCTGCCGCGTACCGGAAGCAAGATACTCAAGCTCACCGAGAATAACTTCAAGGTGACGGACAGCTTTGTCCAGGCTGGTTTTATTACGCCGACCTTGCGCGTCTTCGATAACAGCCAGGCTGGCCTGCCTAGCCTGCCCACTTTCGCCTACGACATCAGCGCCCTGAGCTCCACCGCCACCGTCACCACGCCAACGCGGCTCCAGGTGCGCGATGTAGTCTTCCAGGGCGGCGAGTATGCTCCGACCACCGGCTTTAACCCGCAGATCACCAAGATCTTGACCGAGACCGACAAGCCGACCGGCAACGACGAGCCGACCTTCACCGCCGGGGCGGGGATCTGGTACCCGGATAAGTTCTTCGGCTTCAGCAGCGTGGGCAGCGGCAGCGACCAGCGCGACCAACTGACCTCCACGGCGGCCCAGTTTAAGGCCGATACCAACGGTGTCACCGGACAGTTGCGCGCCTACACCAAGATGGTCTTCAAGGTTTACTATATCGACCCGAACGCAACTGGTGCCAACCTGGGCGAACTCGACACCAGCCCGCCCGCGATTCAGTCCGTGCAGATCAGCCAGGTGACCGCAGTGAACAGCCTCGCGGCTACCTCCGAGGTGACGGTGGTTGCGATGGTGGATAAAGGCACGGGCGGCACCGATATGGACGGCGTGGGCGGCGTCTATGTGCAGGGTGATACCACCTGGACTTCGCTAACCTTCAGCCAACCCGACCCCGTCGGCGACCCGCAACGCTGGGAGGCGTTCATCCCCGTGCAGCCGGGCCAGCTACGGGTGATCGTCAGCGCCACCGATAAGGCTGGC
Organism: uncultured Oscillochloris sp.; assembly: GCA_903887465.1. Taxonomy (GTDB): domain Bacteria; phylum Chloroflexota; class Chloroflexia; order Chloroflexales; family Chloroflexaceae; genus Oscillochloris. The sequence continues at coordinate 21,146 of CAISPW010000405.1, forward strand.
AACGTGAGTTACTACACGGCCAAGGGCACCTTCAGCCTGCTTGAGGCGAAGATCTTCCTGCCGCTGGTTCAGCGCTAATCGGCACTGGCGCTGGCGAGGGCGTGGGGGTGGCAAAGCCGCCCCCACATTTTTATCCCCAAAAATCCTGCGGTTGGTTGGTTTTTGGCGCTCAGACATGGTTCAGCACCGCTTGACCGTTTGGCGGGGACGTGATACCGATCATATCCTTTACAGTTGGCAGATTGTGAAAAAAGTGAAGATCGCCCAACTATGCCTTGGCGGCTGCATACAATTGAATAAAGAGGCGGTATAATTGCCCGGCCAGCGCTTCATCCTATAGCGACAACGAAGGGGTTGTGTCATGCAAAGGTTAGACTCGCTTCAGCAGGCTGCGGTGTTCGTCGTATTGGGTATCTCTATCCTCGGGATCATCTATGCCTTCATCTTGCGTGGCCAGATCCTGGCCCAGGATAAGGGCACGGCGAGAATGCAGGAGGTGTGGGGCTTCATCAAGTCGGGCGCAAATGCCTACCTGAGCCAGCAGTTCCGCACTATCGCCATCCTGATCGCGGTCCTGACCTTTGTGCTCGGCGCGAGTGTGTTTGTGATCCCGCCGACCGCCGAGGCGGTGCTGCGCTTTGGCACCAAAGAGGCTGCGACATTGTGGGTCGCCATCGGGCGCGCGGTGGCCTTCCTGATGGGTTCGATGTTCTCTTACACGGTTGGCTTTGTGGGCATGAACGTGGCGGTTGAGGGCAACGTGCGTGTGGCGGCTGCCGCGCGCAAGGGCTACAACCAGGCCATGCAGATTGCCTACAAGTCTGGTTCAGTGACGGGCATGCTGACGGTGGGCCTGGGTCTGCTGGGCGGCACCTTGATCTTCCTGGTCTTCGGCATCGCGGCCCCCGACGCCCTGCTTGGCTTCGGCTTCGGTGGCTCGCTGATCGCCTTGTTCATGCGCGTGGGCGGCGGGATCTACACCAAGGCCGCCGATGTCGGCGCAGACCTAGTGGGTAAGGTCGAGGCCGGTATCCCGGAGGACGACCCGCGCAACGCGGCGGTTATCGCCGACCTCGTCGGCGATAACGTTGGCGACTGCGCCGGTATGGCCGCCGATGTCTTCGAGAGCTTCGAGGTCACGCTGGTCTCGGCGCTGATCCTCGGCCTCGTGCTGGGCGACGCGGTGAGCCTCGCCCCAGGCGCGACCAACCCGATTGGCGATGGCTCCTACGACCTGCGCTTTATCGTCTTCCCGCTGGTGCTGCGGGCGATCGGCGTGATCGCCTCGGTGTTTGGCAACAGCATTGTGAAGACGGACGAGAAGCGCCGCAACGCGATGGCCGCCATGAACCGTGGCTTCTACCTGGCTGCCGGCATCGCGGTGGTGGCCGGTGCCGCCGCCACCCCCTTCTTCATGGCCGACTCGACGACTCACATTGTCGACTGGCGGCCTTTCTTCGCCACCTTCTCCGGCATCGTCCTGGCAATCGCCCTCGATAAGCTCACCGAGTATTTCACCAGCACCCACTTCAGCCCGGTCAAGGAGACCTCGAAGGCATCGCAGACCGGCGCGGCCACCAACATCCTCTCCGGCCTGGCTCTGGGTATGGAGAGCAGCGTGTGGGCCGTCCTGGTGATCGCCGGCTCGATCCTCAGTTCGGTGCTAATCTACTCCGGCGAGCCCGTCGCCACCCAGTTCACCGCGATCCTCTACGGCGTCTCGCTCACCGGCATCGGCATGCTGCTGCTCACCGGCAACACCATCTCGATGGACAGCTTCGGGCCGATCTCCGATAACGCCAACGGCATCGGCGAGATGGCCGGGCTAGACAAGAACGCCCGCAATGTGATGGACGACCTCGACGCGGTGGGCAATACCACCAAGGCTGTCACCAAGGGCATCGCCATCGGCTCGGCGGTGATCGCGGCGGTGGCCCTCTTCGGCTCGTACCTGACCGACGTGGGCAAGGCGCAGAACCAGATGATCCTTGACGGTGTCAAGGATGTGGTCGTCCTCACCGGAATCAACGTGGCCTCGCCGAGCGTCTTCATCGGCCTGCTAATCGGCGGCGCGGTGCCCTTCCTCTTTTCGGCCCTGACCATCCGCGCCGTGTCGCGCGCCGCTGCCCAGATCGTCAACGAGGTGCGCCGACAGTTCCGCATCCCCGGCCTCATGGAAGGCAAGGTGCTGCCCGACTACGCCCGCGCCGTGCTGATCTCGACTACGGCGGCCCAGAAGGAATTGCTCAGCCTGGGCGTCATTGCGGTGATGGTGCCGATCCTGGTGGGCTTCCTGCTCGGCGTCGAGGCGCTTGGCGGCTTCCTGGCCGGGATTATCCTTGTCGGCCAGCTCATGGCGGTCTTCCAGTCGAATGCCGGCGGAGCCTGGGACAACGCCAAGAAGTACATTGAGGAGGGGAACTACGGCGGCAAGCACAGCGAACCCCACAAGGCCGCCGTGGTCGGCGACACCGTCGGCGATCCGCTCAAGGATACGGCTGGCCCGGCCCTCAACCCGATGATCAAGGTGATCAACCTGGTGGCCTTGATCATCGCCCCGATTGTGGTGACGATTAAGCCCGGCAACCCCACCGTGCTGGCGGCTATGCTCTGCTGCTTTGCCGCCCTGGTCTGGGCGATCTGGCAGAGCAAGCGCGAGGGTGCGGAGATGCATGAGCCGGGCAAGGTTCGCGCCAGCGCTGACTAGCTACTGAGGTGCTGCGGCTTTGAGGGGTGTGGGGGCGATAACGTCGCCCCCACACCCTTTTTGTGCAATACTCCACATTGAATTTGGTATGCTGTGGAGTATCAGTTTTTTGAACCGGAGGATCTCTATGATCGGCAGGAAGCTTGGCGAGGTGGCCCTGTTCATCTTGGCCCTGGCCCTGGCTGCATGTGGCCCCGCGCCGCAGGCGGCCACCCCCGCCCCCGTCGGTGGTGCGATCCAGTCGCTGGGCGTCGCCGAGGGCGGGGTCTCGATCGTGGCCTGGGCCGGCTATGTCGAGCGCGGCGAGACCGACAAGCGCTATGACTGGGTGACGCAGTTTGAGCATGATAGCGGCTGCAAAGTCACGGTGAAGACCGCCGCGACCTCCGATGAAATGGTGGCCCTGATGAACGAGGGCGGATTCGATCTAGTCACCGCCTCGGGCGACGCCAGCCTGCGCCTGGTGGCCGCCAACCGCGTCCAGGAGGTCAACACGGCTCTTATTCCGAGCTGGAAGCTGGTTGACCCGCGCCTGCAAGACGCGCCTTGGTTCACGGTGGGCGGCAGGCATTACGGCGTGCCCTACCAATGGGGTTCCAATGTGCTGATGTACAACACCACCACCTTCCCGACTCCGCCCGACAGCTGGAATGTGGTCTTCGAGGAGCTAAACCTGCCCGACGGGAAGAGCAACAAAGGCCGCGTGCAGGCGTACGATGGCCCGATCTATATCGCCGACGCCGCCCTCTACCTCAAGGCCCACACGCCCGACTTGGGCATCAAGGATCCCTACGCCCTCACCCGCGACCAGTTCAACGCCGCCCTCGATCTGTTGCGTGCACAGCGCAAACTCGTGGGCCGCTACTGGCACGACGCGATCATCCAGACCAACGACTTCAAGAACGAGGGCGTGGTGGCCTCCTCGTCCTGGCCCTTCCAGGTGAACCTGCTCAAGGGCGGCGGCGCGCCGGTCGAGAGTGTCATCCCCAAAGAGGGCGCCACTGGCTGGGCCGATACCACCATGCTGGCGGTCAACGCGCCCCACCCGAACTGCGCCTACATGTGGCTGGAACACTCGCTCAACCCCAAGCTCCAGGGCGACCTGGCCGCCTGGTTCGGCTCGGTGCCGGTGGTGCCCGCTGCCTGCAAGGGCAACGACCTGCTCGGCGTCGCGGGCTGCAAGACCAACGGCATGGAGAACTTCGACAAGATCTCCTTCTGGAGAACCCCTACGTCCGATTGCGGCGACGGCACCAAGGGTTGCGTGCCCTACTACGAGTGGGTGACGAGCTACATCGCCGTGATCGGGGGACGGTGACGCGGTGGTGCAGGATGTCCGGCGGGAGGGGATCGGGGAGGATGGAGTTGCGCATCCTGGGAGCGTGGGCGTCCCGCCCGCCTGATCTCGGATGCGGGCGGGACGCCCGCGCTCCCAGGAACCCTCTACGAATCTTCGGAACCCGGTACTAGTCAGTCACGATCAGCGGGCGCATCATATCGTGCTCCTCGTGCTCCAGGATGTGGCAGTGCCAGACGTACTCGTGGCCGCCGGTGCGCAGGCTCGGCGGCACCGTGAACGGCACATTGGGCAGGCCGAACTTCATGATCACGGTCGTCACCTCGCCGGGGTGCATCTGGACCGTATCCTTCCAGCCCTGCTCGGTGATCTCGGGGCCGCGCGCCGGCCCAGTGTAGACAGGTGTGTAGTTGGATCCGGTGTTTGTCTTATAGGCGACCACATCAAAGGGTCGCCGCGAGAGGATCTGCACGTTCACTAGGTGGAAGTGGATCGGGTGCGTGTCGGCGGTGAGGTTGGCGATCGACCAGACCTCCACATCGCCCGCGTGCACCGTCTCGGTCGCCGGGTCCATATACCCACGGCTGTACGAGGTGCCAAAATCCGGATCCACCTGCCAATCCGTGATCGGGTGCGGGTCGTTCGTGCCGAGCATCTGGATAAGCCGACCGTAGGCGTCGTTGGTCTCGTTGAGGGTCAGGTTGCGTACCTTGGCGTGGCGCGGCGCGGGCAAGGGCTGAGTCGTCCATTTGCCAGCCAGGGGTTTGTCGATGCCCGAGCTCGGGTTGAGAGCCAGATGCGTCTGCGTGGTGATCTTGAACTTGGGTTCGACCGCCCCCGCGCCCACCGTAAAGCGCATCAGCACGCGGGTGTTCGGCGAGCAGCCGGGCGTATTGTAGTCGTTGGCGTCGTCGCCCATCGGGAAGGGCGCGGGCGCGTCGTTGTAGAGGATAAGCTGCGTGCCGGCGTCGAGGCCACTGAAGTCCACGATCACATCCCAGCGCTCCGCTGGCGCCGTGATCAGGCTGCCCTTGATGGTCTGCGCGCCGATCACTGGGTCGTAGGTAAACGGCACGTTCGCCGGCACCAGCACCGGCCGCGCCAGGAACCCGCCCTCGGTGCCGAGTACCAGGAAGCTCGGCACCGGCTTAGTCGTATCCGTATCCGGCGTGACCCCATCGGTCGTCACATAGAGCTGGAGGTTCAGGAAGCGCGCCTGGCATGCGTTGAGGATGCGTAGGCGGTAGCGCGCCGCCGCAACTTTAGCGTCTGGGTAGACCGTGCCGTTGACCAGCATGGTGTCGCCAAACATCTCGGGGACGACCGAGGTCGGCGGTAGATCTCGGATCGTGGAGTTAGCGTAACGATAGGCGTCGGTGGGGTACGTGTCGGGGTAGCCTAGCGCGCCATCGGCATGGAAGAGCTTATCCTGGATGACCAGGGGCAACTCGCGCCCGCCGTTCTCGACGAAGTCGGGCAGGCCCAGCCTGCGCAGGGAGGCCTCGAAGTCGTCGCGGATGATCAATGCCGAGGCGAGCCCGGCGTAGGCGTTGAGCCGGGTGATGCCGATGGCGTGGTCGTGGTACCAGAGCATGCGGGCGCTCTGGCTGATGGGGAAGTAGTACTCGGCCTGGCCGTCCTTGAGCTTCGGGTTCAACCGCTTGTAGAGGTTCTCTTTGCCTCGCTTTGTCTTCTTTGCGACACTCTCGCCATAGTTGCCATTGGGGTCAAACCAAGTGTAGGGGCCGCCATCGCTGATCCAGGGCGTCAGGCCACCGTGTAGGTGGATGGTGGTGCGGTTCTGCGCGCCATCGGCGCCCATGATCGTGGTGTCGACCGGCAAGAAGTGGGTGGTCGGCAGGTTGTTCTGGAAGGTGATCTGGATGGGGCTGTCGCGCTTGGCCACGATGATCCCGCCAAGGTGCCTCTGCGTAGGCGCGCCAACCACACCAAGGGCCTTGCGCGGGTTGTAGCCCCACAACGTGGTCGGGCCAAAGCCAGCGTGCAACTGGTCGGTGTACTGGTTAATATCGATCGTATAGTGCGCCGCCCTTGTCCGGCCCCACGCCACCGTATCGTCTGGAACCGCCACCGGGATGCCGTCTGGCCCGCCGACGCCGCGCAGATCGGTCAGGAACATGCCCAGCCCACTGGCCGTGGTTTGGGTGTCTGACAGCCGTGCGATGCCCATGCTCGCGGTGCGTCCGTCGACGCTGCACAGGTAGCGGTTGACCTCGTCGGCACGCTCGCCGACGGCACGCTGGTAGCGATCCGCCGACGCGACTAGCCCTCCGGGGATGAACAGGCTAGCGCCGGTGCCCAGCCCAAGCCGTAGAAACTGTCGTCGTGAGAAGCCCGAGCGTTGACGCTGTAGCTGTTCTTCCTGCGTCTCGCTGCCGTTGTCGTCACACGCTCCCCCACTCGTGTCGTTCTGGTCGATCATAATATCCTCCATTGGATGTTAGTCGATAACCAGCGCAGAACGTGGGCTAGACAACGCCCGCTCCTTCCCCCAGGAGCAAGGGCGCTTA
>CAISPW010000406.1 GCA_903887465.1 uncultured Oscillochloris sp.
CCAAAAACCAACAAAAAAAGATCGTTCGGGGGTGGCGTTGCCACCCCCAAACCCCCGCCAGAGTCAACTTTGCAACCACCCTGCCCGAAAACCTCCCAGCGGACATCCTGCATCATCCACAGTGGCGAGTCACGACTCCCAGTGCCAGTCCTTAAACGTATCGCGCAACTGCATCTTGAGGAACTTGCCGGTGGACGTGCGCGGGATCTCATCCACAAAAACAAAGGCGTCGGGGATCCAGAACTTGGCCACCTTCGGCTCCAGATAGGCGCGCAACTCCTCGACGGTGGCGGTCGCCCCCTCCTTGAGTACGATTGCGGCGAGGGGCCGCTCGTCCCAGCGCGGGTGGGTCACGGCGATCACGGCGGCCTCGCGCACAGCGGGGTGGCCCATCAGCAGGTTTTCCAGATCCAGCGAACTGATCCATTCGCCGCCGGACTTGATCAGATCCTTGGTGCGGTCGGTGATCTTCACGTAGCCCTCGGAGCTGATCGTGACCACATCGCCGGTGCGGAACCAGCCGTCGGCGCTCCACTTGTCGCGCTCGCTCTCCAGCTTAAAGTAACTCTGGGCCACCCACGGCCCGCGCACCTCCAACTCACCCATCGTCTGCCCGTCCCAGGGTGCCGCGCCATGCTCATTCATCGCCCGCACCTCGACCAGCGGCATCGGTATGCCCTGGCATGCCCGTAGGGCGTAGAGCATATCGGGGTCGCTGCCAACCAGGTTATGCTTGGTGCGCGAGACCGTGCCGAGCGGGCTCATCTCGGTCATGCCCCAGGCATGCACCACCTTGAGGTTGAAGGTGTCATAGGCGCGAATCATCGCCTCGGGCGCGGCCGCGCCGCCGACCACCATCTCCATTGGCAGAATCTTCCAGCGGGTCGGCTCCTTCTGGAGCGCCTGGAGCACGCCCATCCAGATGGTGGGCACGCCGGCGGTCTTCGTGACCTGCTCGGACTCATACAGATCGAGCAAATTTACGGCATCGAGGTGCGGGCCGGGCATCGCGATCTTACAGCCGACCATGATCCCCGTGAAGGGCAGACCCCAGGCCATGACGTGGAACATAGGCACGACGGGGGTGAGTACATCGCCCTGCGCGAGGTTGAGCGCATCGGGGAGGGCCGAGCCAAGCGAGTGAAGGATCATCGAGCGATGCGAGTAAACCACGCCCTTGGGCTTGCCGGTGGTGCCGGAGGTATAGCACATGCCCAGCGCCGTATCTTCAGCCAGTTCGGGGTAGCGGAAGTCGCCGGTCGCGGTAGCCAGAAAGTCCTCGTAGCTGGTGAGTCCTGCGGGCACGGGCTGGCCCGTGAGCGGCACGACGATCACCTTCTCAACATTGATATGATCCTTGATCGCCTCGTAGAGCTTGAGCAGCACATCGTCCACGATCAGGAAGCGATCCTCGGCGTGGTTGATGATATAGGCAATATCGGTGGGGTGCAGGCGCAGGTTGAGGGTGTGGAGTACGCCGCCCGCCACCGGGATGCCAAAATACGCCTCCAGATGCGCGGAGGTGTTCCAGCTCAGGGTCGCCACGCGATCACCCGGCTGCATACCGGCCTTCTGGAGCGCCTCAGCCAAGGCACGCGAGCGGCGGTAGAAGTCGGCATAGGTGTAGCGATGGAGCGAGCGGTCAGGCATCCGTGTGACGATCTCGCTCGTGGGGAAGAGCCTGCCGGCCCGCTCAAGCAGGTGGCTCAGGGTCAGGGGGGTACGCATCATCGTCGATAGCATGGAGTTCTCCAATGTCCGCAGCTGCGCGGTCGATTGAGTTCAGCCTCTACGTGGAGGCGACACAATGATAGAAGCATGCGGGAGGAGAGTCAAATTGCCCGTGCCACCCCCGTACGACGCTCGCCAAGTATGGCGACAATGGCCTCCTGGAGGGTGGGGTAGGTGGTGAGGCTCGTCAGGTCGATACCGAGGGAGATGATCGTCTGCGCCACCTCGGGGCGGACGCCGACCAGGGCGGTGCTGGTACCGAGGAGGCGTGCGGATGCGGCGGTGTCCAGGATCGCCTTGGCCACCTGCGTATCCACCAGCGGCACGCCGGTCACATCAAAAATCACATGGCTGACGCGCCCGTCGGTGATCGCGCTGAGGACATTATCGGTCAGGGCGCTGATCCGCGCGTCGTTCAGGGCACCGATCAGGGGCGCGACCAGCACACCGGGGAGGACGGGGATGATCGGGGCGCTCAGCTCGCGCACGGCGGCCTCGCTAGCGCGCAGGCTGTCCACCGTGAGCGCCAAGGCCGACTCGCGCCGCTCGACGTCGGCGAGGGCGTGTTCCAGCGCCGAGGTACGCTCGTTCACCGTCACCTCCAGCGAGTCGCGCAACTGCTCAAGCTCCTGCTCGCGGCTTCTAGCCCGGCTAATGGCCAGCTTCAGCACGCTGCCGAAGCGCCACACCAGCAGCGACAGCAGGCTGGCCGCAAACCCGAAGATCACCCCGGTGAAGACGGGGTCGTAGCTGTCATTACCAAAGCCAACCAGCGTCGGCGCAACCTTTTCGAGCAGGCCCACGCCGCCGACCGACAGCCCGCCGAGGATGACGGCCAGGGCGAGGATACGGCGTGTGCCGACCAGCCCCGCCAGCATGATCGGCACCGCCATTAGCATAAAGACCGCCCGGCTGCCCACAAGCCCGGTCGGGATCATGTTCGTGACTGGCAGCAGCGTGGTGCCGATAATCATCAGCACCACGGCGCCGGTGAATTGCCCACGCCGCAAGACCATCAGCGAGCCGAGTAGAATCGTCAGCACCAGCACGGAGCTGCCCAGGCCAAACACCTGACCAATTCGGGAGGTGGCCACCAGCGAGGCGGGCAAGCCGAAGATCGCCGCAACGAGTAGGAAGAGCGAGAACGCCTGGAGCAGCGCCGCCTGCTCGCGCTGTAGCGGGTCGGCAATTGGAAGGTCATCGAGCCACTGTCGGATCAGCCGCAGCATCGTAATACTCATCCTTAAATTGGCAAATGGCAATCCTGGTCACAGTATAGCATCAAGCCCTGGGGCTGCGCCCCAGACCGCGCTTTTTGTTCAGGGCTGATGCAACGTCGCTGGGGCTGCGCCCCAGACCGCGCTTCTTGTTGGTTGAAGGCGGCTTCGCCGCCAAAAACCAACCAAAAAAGATCGTTCGGGGGTGGCGTTGCCACCCCCATAGGCATTAACCGTATTTTGAGTCAGGCCGGCGCGCCTTGTTTTGAGTCTAAAATGGCCCATTTCGGCGGTTTTGGGGCTTCCTAGAATGCCCCAGAATCAGTCTCAACTGGGCGGGCACGTGGGGGAGTACCG
>CAISPW010000407.1 GCA_903887465.1 uncultured Oscillochloris sp.
AGCAAAGTCGCCTCCGGCGGGGGTTTGGGGGTGGCAACGCCACCCCCGAAAGATCTTTTTTTGTTGGTTTTTGGCGGCGAAGCCGCCAAAAACCAACAAAAAGCGAGGTCTGGGGCGCAGCCCCGAGGACTTTGCTCATGCCCTGACCTCCGCCGGATGCGACATTGACGGCGGGCGACGTTGCGGTATAATGAGTGCGTATGGGGATGCTTGGTCTCGACAGGGAGTGCAAGCCGTAGATTGCAGGTCGTGCCGCCCAGTCACGTTAAAGGGGCAAACGGCAATAACTGCCAACAACAAGAACTGGGCCCGTGCTTCTTATGGGAGCATGGCCCTCGCTGCCTAATTAGGTGGCGCGTCGTCCTCAGTTCACTCGATGGCTGGGGGTACGACGTCAGCAAGTCGAGTGCTTCTCGGGTAAACGCCGGTTAGCCTGAGACTAAGATAAGCCGGCTTGCCCAAAGACACCTTTGCCCACTGTGGGGTCGCGGGCGAGCTCAAACAAGGGGATAAACCTGTAGACGTGTGCGGTCCAGCTTTCTGGACGGGGGTTCGACTCCCCCCATCTCCACCAAACACAAGCGGCGCATGGAATCATTCCATGCGCCGTTGCTGTAGCAGCAATAGGGAGCCACCCCAGGGCTGTTGCAAAGTCGCTGGGGCTACGCCCCAGACCGCGCTTTTTGTTAGTATTTGGCGGCTTCGCCGCCAAATACTAACAAAAAAAGATCTTTCGGGGGTGGCAAAGCCACCCCCAACCCCCCGCCAGAGGCGACTTTGCATCAGCCCTGGGAGCCTCCCCCATGCCAACAGCCCCCCCTTTCGCCCCGTGCTATACTCACCGTACGTCGTGAAAGCGGTGAAACCATGAGCATGGCAGTCGAAGCCCTCCCCATCAGTCAGGCCGCCCAAGCCCTCAGCTTCCCAGAGGCGCTGTTGCGCCATTTGGTTATCGCTGGCGTTATCGCTGGCGATACGAGTACCTGCGACCTTGACCAGGCCACCCAGATCGCAGCACGCCTGCGGGCTGTGCAAGATAAGGTACGGGGATAGGGAATTCTAGCAAAAGAAGTTGAAGCAAAGTACGGCTTTTCTGATCAGAGCATCTACAAATGGAACTCAGACGGCTGGGTTAAGGCTCTATCAGAGAAAGGCCGTAATCGGCTATACAACGAAGAAGATGTTGCCCTGGCACGGGCGTTAGCAGATCTTGTAGGGCACGTAGCTGGACGCGCTATCTTTCCAGCCAAACCGTGTAGCGGACGACCAAGAAAGTCCGCAGTTTAAAGATGGCTTAGACAAGGTTTCAGGTGCCAGGTTTCAGCTTGACCGTCTTGCGATGCGGCGACGAGGCGATGACGCGATGCTATCGCCGCATCGCGTCCCCGCCAAACGGTAAAGCTGTTCTAAACCATGCCTAACGCTGTAAAACTTGTCACGCTGAGCGCAGCGTTCCGGCGGGCGATATTGCAGAGGCATATGTATGGATATTGCTTCGCACCACCACCGCTTGCAGCCGCAAGCACACCTTTACCGAAACCGCTCGAACATCCGGCTGCTCCGCTGCTTGCTCTCGCTGCTGGCCTTGGCCTTGGCTTGGCCCGGCGCGGCGCCCGTGGCCGCTGCTTCTGGCGCGACCTTCGAGATCGTTTGGGATACAGGCTGCCCGGCTCCGCCCGCTGACGCGGACGCCGCGCTGCGCTATGCCGCTGGCCTGCTGGGCGCGCATCTCTCCTCGCCGGTACCGATCAGCGTTGTGGCCTGCTGGTCGTCGAGTGTGCCAGCGGGCGCGCTGGCTACCGGCGATGCGGTCGCCTATCTGCGCAACGTTGGCGGCGCGCCCCTCGCCGACACCTTCTACCCGGTCGCCCTGGCGAATGCCCTTGCCGGACAGGATCTGCTGCCCGACACGGAAGATGTCACGCTGAATTTCAATGCCTCGGCCGTCTGGTCATTCGCTACGACGGTGCCCTCCGGGTCGGGCGAGGACTTTGTCACCGTGGCGATGCACGAACTCGTCCATGGCCTTGGCTTCAACGCCTTTATGTACGAGAGCTACAATGTCGGCTTCTGCGGGGGCGGGCCGCTCTTCGTTGCCTACCACTTCTGCCCGACTCCCTACGACCGCCTCGCGGTGGATGGCGCGGATACGCCCCTGTTAAGTTTACTGCTGCCTGACCCGCGTGTACTCGGTGCGCGGCTGAAGGGCGACGCCTATTTCGGTGGCCCCAATGCGCGCCTCGCCAACGGGGTTCGCTCTGCACGCCTGTATACGCCCGCCATCTGGGATGACGGCAGTAGCCTCGTGCATCTCGACATGAGCTTCGACTCCTCGCCGAATGGGCTGATGACCCCGAGCATCGGCGCGGCGCTACGCCACCCCGGCTCGCTTACCCTCGCGATGCTGCGTGATATGGGCTGGCCGCTGGCTGGCATCGCCCCTGCGCTGAAGCTTGATGGCCCCGTGGCCGCGCCCGTCGGCCAACCCGCCGCGCTCACCGCCACGCTGGCCTGGCCGACCTACACTGGGCAAGCCGTCACCTATACCTGGAGCGCGCCCGGTTACACTGAGGCGACCCACCGCAGCGCTGCGCTTAGCGACCCGCTTCAGCTACGTTGGGACACGCCCGGCTATCGGATCGTCAGTGCGGGGGCCACTGTAGATGGCAGTACAGACTATGCCAGCCACTCGCTGCTGGTGATTGATGTCACGCTAGAAGGTGCCGCCACCGGCGCGGTCGGACAAACCGCCACCGTCACCGCACGCCTCCAGCCCAGCGATACCGCGCTGCCAGTCAGTTACCTCTGGCAGGCTACGGGCCAGGCAGAGCAGCAGCACGCTGCGGTTGGCCCGACTGACCGCGCGCAGTTTACCTGGCGCACACCCGGATCAATCACCGTCACCGTTCGCGCATCGGTCGGCGGCGCGGATGTCACGGCAACGAAGATAATCATGGTCGAGGCATCGTCCGTCAACTGGCAGCTATTCTTGCCGGCGGTCATTCGCTAGTCCGCACCTAGCGATGTGTCGCTGGATGTTCCTCGTTATGGAGGATGTGCGGTGGACGAAATCCGCCGCTATGGCCGTGGTTCTCGTGACCACGGTCGCATAGCGGCAGGGCTGATGCAACGTCGCTGGGGCTGCGCCCCAGACCGCGCTTTTGGTGGATGTTTGGCGGCTTCGCGGCCAAACATCCACAAAAAAAGACCGTTCGGGGGTGGCGTTGCCACACCCAAACCCTCGCCGGAGGCGACGTTGCAACCGCCCTGCGCATAGCGGCCCCTCTTTGGAGCATTCTATGAAATACCATATCCGTCCGCTGCTGCGGCTTGTGTCTACACTTGCGCTATTCGGCGGCATGTTCATCCTGCTACTCCTGGGTGCCGCGCAGTCCCCCGCGACATCCTCCGCCCAGGCTGCGCCCGATACTCCCCCGCCCGCCACCCTCGCCAATGCAATCGGTGTCCCCGGTGCCCCCGCATCCATCAGCCTGGCCGATCTGCCGCCCACCGTCATCACCCGTGACGACCAGGGCTACACGACCTTCAGTGTGGACTGGAGCGCGATCAACTGGTGTGTGCCGGTCTCGACGCTGCGCTATCCCCTTAACCTGGGAGGTAATGACCCGACCACGATGAGCGATGCAAGCTTGCGCATCACCTACAATCATGGGAGCTTCACCCCCCCGGAGAATATTGTCGATCCGACCTGGGATGTCGCCTGGAATGGCGACCCGCCCAAATTCTGGCAAGATGTCGGCGCGATCAGTGGCCCGCTCTCCTCCGAGTACAAGATCTGGAACACGGAGACGCTTACGGTTGATAGCGACATGCTGATCGATGGCGAGAATAACCTCTGGCTGCGCCAGCGCGACACCTACCCGCAGGAGCCGGGCTGCTCGACCTGCGCCAGCACCTGCGTTGAGATTGACCGGGTCGAGCTACGTGTCGCCCAGGAGTTTGTGATTAGCTCGTTCACCCCGCTGCCAGATACTCAGAATGTGCGCCTGGACCAGCGCACAAAGTCCGAGATCCGCGTGCGCTTCAGTACGCTGCCCGATCCGAAGAGCCTCACCAGCGAGACCTTCCAGGTCTTTTACATGGACACGCGCCTCGACCCGGTCTACGTCGCGGGTAGCGTGCAGCGCATCACGCCCACCGAGTACGCCTTTGTGCCTGACCGACCGCTACGCGACGGCATCCGCTACACGGCGCAGATCTGGGGGAAAACCGAGGCGCTCGACTACTCGCGTGAGCAGTGGGTGACGGACATCGGCGGCAACCCGCTTGAGGTGGGCAACCTCTGGTCGTTCTGGACTCTGCCTGAGCTTAAGGTGACGCTCGTGCCCGTGCAGACGGTTGAGATCCCGTGGCTGATCGCGAATAAACCCACGGTGCTGAAGACCTATGTGCGCTGGGACGAGAAGCCCGATGTGTTCAAATATGATCAGGTGTATGCGGTCGAACTGTATGACCTCAGCCTCACCTGGACAGCGATTGGTAGCGCGCAAAAGGAGCAGGTGAGCTGGCGTCAGGACGATAATACCTGGAAGCCGCTCTACGCTGACAGCAAGGGGCTGCGCAAGCGGGAGTATCTCACCTTCACCGAAGCCAGGGCATCGTACAGCAAATCTGAAAAAATGCGCGCCCTTGATAGCATTAACTACTTCGACTTTGTGCCGCTAGAGCAGGGCGACTATATGCTGCGCGCGCAGGCGACGCTGCTCGATAGCCAGGGACAGCGCCAGAACTATGCAGATGTGGTCAACCTGAATGTTGTCGGATCGCGGACGCTGCGGCCACTGATCAAGGCTGTGGCGGTGGGTGCCGACTACGGCAAGATCGGCACCGTGGATTTGAGTGAGCCGATCAGCAATGCTCTAGCCACGATTCGCGGGTTCTTTCCGCTTGCCCATGTGACCTGGCCGGCAGCGCCGACCGCCATGCCCTATTACAATCCAACCACTTCGCTCTGGCTCTGGAACTGGACAACTGAGCCGGCCTGGGACTTCCCACAATCGTATCTCCTCAGCGAGTTGAGCCAGATCTGCACGCTCAGCACCGACTGCGACGTTGCGATTGGCCTGGTGCGCGCCAAGTGGCTCAATGACGCTATTGGCCTGGAGGAGACCGGCACGCCGCGTGCGGCGTTGGTACTCAACAGTGGCGACGCGGCCTATCGTTTCGTCGCTGCCCATGAGCTTGGTCACACCCTGGTCAACTTTGATCACAATACCCAGCTACCAGCCGATGACGGCTTTGAGATTCGTACACGTGATGATCGTCGCGATAGCGTCATGCGTATCACGCCATTGACCACCCGGCTCTGGGATTTTATGGATCCCATGCCCAAGGTCGAGGGCACTGATGACTTCTGGATCACCCGCCTCCACTATAACCAGCTTTACTCCGCCCTGAACAAGAACACAGTCGCCGTGAGCAGCGCCGCAGACGACCAGTTGCTGCTGGCCAGCGGCGAAATTGTCGAGCCTACCGGGACGGTTTCGCTCCAGCCTTGGTATACGGTTGCCAGCAACCGCTGGATTGAGCCGGTGGCCGGGCTGTACCAGATCGTTTTTCTCGATGGCGCGGGCCAAGAGATCGCCGGGTACAGCCGCGATTTTGCGGCCCGAACCCCGCAGAACCCTGGAGACCCGGCGCTCTTCTCGCTGGCCCTGCGCTATCCCTCTGCGACGGCGCGTATCCAGATCCGCCGGGGCGCTGATACCACGCTGCTCCACGAACTGACCCCGGCCTCAAGCGCGCCAACTCTCAGCATCGCCGCGCCGCCGACTACCGTGAGCGGCCCGCAGCCGCTTAGCTGGAGCAGCAGCGCGAGCGCCTATGCGATCCAAATCTCGACCGATGGCGGTACCACCTGGGAGGCGCTGGCGGTCAACGTGAGCGCCCCCAACTACACGCTGAACAGCACGGCCCTGCCAAATACGACTCAAGCGCTGGTGCGCGTGCTGGCCACCAATGGCCTGCGCACCGCCGAGGCGACGAGCGCGCCGTTCACCATCGCGAACCCGCCCACGGTGGCCTACACCATCCCGGCGGCTGGCGCCCAGGGCGTGAACATCGGCCAGCCGGTGAGCATTGGCTTTCGTGATCCGATGAACCCGGCCAGCCTGAACGGTACGACGGTCAGCCTGAGCGATCTTTCTGGCGTGGTTCCCGCCGACTTGAGCTATGACCCGGCTAGCCACGAACTGACCCTGACTCCGCGCATGGCGCTGGCTGACGCGACGATCTACACGCTGCGCGTGACGACCGGGGTGCGCGACACCGGTGATCGTGCGCTGGAGGCTGATGTGGTGGTGTCCTTCACCACCGCTGTGCGGCGGCTGCCCCCGCAACTGCTCGCCCATAGCCCGGCCCCTGGTGCCGTCGCGGTTGCGCTGCACAGCGGGGTAAGTGTGATCTGGGACACCGCGATCAACTCGACGACGCTGAGCACGGACAGTTTTACGCTTACCACTGCGGCAGGCACGCCGGTGAGCGGCGCGGTGAGCTATGACGCGGCCAGCCGCAGCGCCAGCTTCACCCCGGCGGCGGCGCTGGCCCCAGCGACAACCTACCTTGTCACCCTGAAAGCAGGCATCGCGGATCTTGTCGGCAACCTGACGGCGGGCGATGAAGGCTGGAGCTTCCGCACTGGACGGCTGGCTGGCCAGGATCTGGCCTTCAGCGGGGCGTTTGCCGATGCTGGCGACGACAGCAACCGTGACGGGCGCTTCGAGCAGTTGGTGATCCGCGTGGGGGTGCGGGTGCCCGCCGCCGGCAACTACGGGCTGAGCGGGCGTCTGCTGGATCAGGCCGGGGCCACGGTTGTGCTGGGGGACACCAGCGTCGATCTGCCCGGCGGCACGAGCTTTATCAGGCTGGCCTTTTCTGGCACCGCCATCGGCGGCCACGGCACGGACGGGCCGTATACCTTGACTGATCTCACGCTCTACCAGGCCATCGGTACCGGCACAGCCCGGAAGCCGGGCGCAACCACGCTGGCTGGCCAGAGCTACGCCACCTTTGCCTACGCGGCGGCGCAGTTTACGACCCCGCTGCGGTTGAGCGGCCTGCCCGACCTGAATCTGCTACCTGGCCAGCCGCTTAACCCGCCGCTCAACCTGCGTGACTTCGCCTGGCACCAGAGCCTTCCGGTCACGAGCCTGCGCTACGAGCTGGCGGCAAACCCCGTGCGCAGCGCGGGCGTCAGCCTCAGCTCCGACGGCATACTCAGCGTTGCCCCCGATCCTGACTGGATCGGCAGTACCCACGTAACCGTCCGCGTCAGCGACGGCACCGCCGCCGCCCTCGCCAGCATCCCGCTACGCATTGGCTGGCCCTCCCAGCTTAACTTGCCGCTGGTGACGAACCATCTCAGCGCCTTCACCACATCTGATCGCAACAACTGGTATACACCGGTCAACGAGGGCTTTGAAGGTGACATGGCCTGGAGTCGCTGGTCGAGCATCTCCATCCCGCCGGGTGGCTGGTACCAGTGGGGGTCGCGCGATTGCGCCGCCTTCAGCGGCACGAAGAGCGCATGGCCCTTCGGCGCGGGCGAGACCGGCGATCTGCTACCTTGCGGGGCCAGCTACCCCAACACGCTCAACTCAAGCATGACCCTGGGCTATCCGATCAACCTGAAGTACACCGCGCGCGCCGAGCTACGGATGAAGGTCTGGACCGACCTCCCCCCCGGCGACCAGATCTGCGCCATGGTCGCGACCGGCGATCTTAACCGCGACACCATTTGGCAAGCTCCGTACGAAGGCATCTGCCGTTCGGGCAAGAGCAATGGCTGGGAGGATCTGGTACTCGATCTGGCTAACGTGCCCAACCTGGGCAGCCTGCTCGGCCAGGAGAAGGTCTGGATGTCCGTACGCTTCATCGCCGACGCGCAGGGCACGCGGCCCATCGGTGCCTATGTCGATGATGTTCAGGTTAGATTATGTCCACAGGGTTTAACCTGCCAGTAAGCGCTAGGAGGTATGCGATGCGTCCCATCTATACACGCCGTCTGCCGCCGCTACTCCTCGCGGTTGGCGTCATGCTCAGCCTGCTCGCCGGATCAGCGAGCGTGCCGACTCACTCCTTCGCGGCGACTGGCCCAATCGGCGGCTATGTCGAGGAGGTTGGCGAGGTAGCCCTGGCCGTCGATCCGGGAGGGCGGATTCACGCCCTCTGGACGGGTCGGCTCAACCCTCACTTCGGCCTCTTTGCCTTCTATGCCAGTTCGCCAGACGGGCTGAGCTGGACGCCCTATACGGTGCTGAACTACTACGACGCCTACAATCCGCAGATTGTCGTTGATGCAGCCAGCGGGCGGGTTCATCTGGTCTATCGCAGCAACAGCGACGGGATCATTCACCACACGGTTGAGCAAGGTGTGGTCTCGGCCCCGCACGTCATCGACAAAGGCGGCGTGGTGAACCCGCAGCTCGCAGTCGATTCGGCCAGCGGTCAGGCCCAGCTCATCTGGCAGCAGGGCGCGCTGGTCAAGACCAGTGCGGATACCTTCGCATATCTCCTAAGCGTCAAGTACGCGACCTGGGACGGTACCCGCTGGACGCCGCAGCGGCAGCCGATCAATAGTCGTGACACATGGCAGCCGAGTATCGCGGTGGCCCCTGGCGGGCGCACGCTGCTCGTCTGGTTTCAGGAGTGGGCCAGTTCGCTTGGCGGGGCCATCGACCCTGGCCGCCCAATCGTGGTGCGCAGCGCTGCCGGCGCACAAGCGGGCGTATTCAGTGTGCGTCAGGCCGTCAGCCCGAGCTACTCGCTGCCGGAGAAGGACAACTCGATCCTGCTCAGCTACTCGGGCGGCGACGGCAAGTTCTACCTCGTGTGTGATCACCTGATGTGGCCGGGACACTCGCAGGTTTACCGCTACGTGTGGGATGGGGCATGGTCGGCACCGCTGGATGTGGCGGGCAACACCACGGGCTGGGGTCTGCCGCGCTACATCGGCGCGGCGACATCTAGCCCACTGGTCGTCTACATCTACGTAGCCAATGAGACACTCTGGGCGCGCACAGAGAGCGGCGGTGTACTCGGCGTGCCAGAGAATCTCGACCAACTGCTCGCCAATCGCGGCTACGCCAACGCCCTAAGCTTCTTCGTCGACGGCAGCGGCGGGCTACACATGGTCGCGCAGCGGCCTGGGGTTGCGGGAGTCTACTACCTGCGCAAATAGATCTCGCTGCGCCTCGAACCGGACCCGCTGCCGCTGTGGTAGGTGCGGTGCATGTCGTCTTGCACCGACCCATGGAGGGCAGACCCAAAACGGTGACGCTCACTCGGTCGCGCACCGGCAAATGGTTCACCTGCTTCTCGTGCGAGACGGAGGCTGAATCGCTGCCGCCAACTGACGCGGTGGACTTCGGCGAGTTCAGTCGAGCTCTGGGTGTAGACATAAGGTGAGTTACTGATTTTCTCTTCGCCGCTGATTTTCCGCCGGAGGCACCGTGAGCAATCCATCCACCGCCCAGATACGTGCCCTGCTCCACGATCATTCCGGCTTTATTGCCAGCCGTCTGGCGGCCTTTGTTGGCCGTACCCGCGAACTGGCTGCGGTTTGTGCGGAGATTGACGTACTCCTGCCTACGGGCGGCTACCTGATCATTAGCGGCGACCCAGGCCAGGGCAAAAGCAGCCTGATCGCCCGTCTGCTCCCGGAATATCCTCTCGATCAGACAGTACACCACTTTATTCCGCTGCGGCCCGGCCCCGATCATCAGGTTGATCTGCTGCGCGACCTGCTCGCTCAGCTTATCCTCACCCACGGCCTGCCAGCGGCCTACGTCGCTACCACCAACCCCGCCGCCCTGCGTGATTACTTCGTCCAGGCGCTGCGCACCCTCTCCGCTGCCGGTCGCCATCAGTTGATTATTATTGATGGCCTTGACCAGCTCGCGACAGATGCCGACGGCAAGCGCGACCTCAGCTTTCTGCCGCTTGCGCCGCCATTGGGTATCGTCTTTGTCCTCGGCACTCGTCCGCACGATACCCTGCGCCCG
>CAISPW010000408.1 GCA_903887465.1 uncultured Oscillochloris sp.
AGCGGCCGTCGTGGATCTCGCCGGGGGCTTCAGCCCCCGGCGAACGTTGCCGCGACAGGGTGACTGATGTGAAAATAGCCAATAGCCGATAGCCGATAGCCGGGCATCAGCGACCATGTTCATCGCGGCGGTGTGCGCCCCGCGCATGAACGTCTTTTGCGATATTGCCGTAGATTTTCTCAGGGGCCTGTGGCCCCCAAACCCTCGCCAGGAATGGCGATGTTGGCAACTACAACTGTAGTAGTAAGGGGCGTCACCTTCTGGTGAGAAAGTATGCCTGTGCCGCAGGATCTTAGGATTTTTTGTTAAGACATGGTTCGTACTACCGCAAAAGGCACGCGGTCCGGCGCCGCCCGCCGTCGGGCTGAAGCCCTCGGCGACGATCAACGAAGCCCGCGTTAGTGGGCTTTGCATCGCCCGCCCGTTCACGGGCCGGGCGCTTGGGACTCATCAGGCTACGCCTGCAACACCCTGCGCAGCAACTCCTCGGGCACATCGTCGCGCACCTGCACGGCACCGACAGATGTGGGCAGCACCCAGCGAATCTTCTTGGCCTGCACCTTCTTGTCGCGCATGGCCAGGGCCAGGATGGCGTCCACGTCGTAGGCCGGAAGTGTTATCTCCAGGCCGTAGGCGTGGAGCAGGGCGGCCTGACGGCCCACCAGGTCGCCGTCGCATATGCCCATGTGCTGGGCGATGCGGGCCTCGGCGTGCATGCCCACGGCCACCGCCTCGCCGTGCAGCAGGCCGTAGCGCGAGAGTTGCTCGACGGCGTGGCCGACGGTGTGCCCGTAATTGAGGGTAATCCGCTCGCCACGCTCAAACTCGTCGATGCTGACCACCGCAACCTTTACGGCCACGGCGCGGCGGATGAGATCGCTGAGAACCGTGGTCAGCGCGGCGTCGGCGGGATCCCACAGGCCGCCAGGAGCTGACTCGCTCCAGCCACGGGCCTCGGCGAGTTGCTCAAGCTCCCCAAACAGCCCGGCGTCGCGGATGACCCCGTGCTTGATCACCTCGGCCCAGCCCTCGCGCAGGGCGCGCGGCGGCAGGCTGGCCAGGGTATCGGTGTCAGCCAGCACCAGGCGCGGCTGGTGGAAGGCCCCGATCAGGTTCTTGCCCAGCGGGTGGTTGATGCCGGTCTTCCCGCCCACGGCCGCGTCGACCATCGACAGGAGCGTGGTGGGCATCTGCACCACGGCGACTCCGCGCAGGATGGTGGCGGCGGCGAATCCGGCTAGGTCGCCGACTACGCCGCCACCGAGGGCCAGGACGGCGTCGCGGCGCTCGATACCACCGGCGATCATCCAGGTGTGCAGCTCGCCGAGTTGGGCCGGGTTCTTACTGGCGTCGCCGGGAGGCACGCGGTAAGTGTGGACGGTAGACCCGGCTGCGCGCAGGTGCGCGGCCAGGGGCACCGCGTAGCGCGCCTCCACGGCCCCGTCGCAGATCAGCCAGAGGACGCCGCGCAGGCCGAGGGCGTCCAGGTGCGCGGGCAAGCTGGCTAGGGCACCGGCCTGAACGACGACGGGGTAACTGGCGGAAGATGTGGTGACGGTGAGATTATTCATAGAAGTAGCCTCAGGAAACCCGCCCGTTTACGGGTGGGAGGAATGAGGCTTTTGCGGCCTCTATCCCTGGTAGGTGTTCGCCTCCGCGCCGCTTGCAGCGGCGTGGGGCACCACGTTCGTGTGCTATTATACTGTCCGTGTGCGAAGGCACAATTCGGGGCAATGCACCCGTGGACCCGGTTTGCTGCACGTTTCCAACTGAGCCTTGCTGGTTCTGCCGAGGAATCCTTCGGCAGGTAAAAGGTTGAGGGTCGTATGCGTCGGCATAT
>CAISPW010000409.1 GCA_903887465.1 uncultured Oscillochloris sp.
AGCGGCCGTCGCAGACCTAGCCCGCCCGTTTACGGGCCGGGCGCTTGGGCTGGCAGCGTGCCTTTTGCGGTAGTGCGATCTTTCTTTTGTGGATGTTTGGCGGCGAAGCTGCCAAACATCCACATAAAGTGCGGTCTGGGGCGCAGCCCCAGCGACGTTGCAACCGCCCGGGAAGCTGTCCGGCGCATCAGCGGCAAAAGACGTTTATACTGCAAGGTGTGAACTCTTGATCGCGCCCAAGGAAGCCATGAATGCCGTGTGGAACAAACTCAGTACTCGGCTGATCCTCGCCTTTCTGGCCGTGGCGACGGTTGCCGTCACCATCGTTAGCGTTATCCAATCTCAGCACGTGAGCGACGCGCTCCTCAATGATGGCGGTATGCTGCTCCACGCCCGCGCCGAGGCCGAGGCCCGCCGGGTCGGCAGCGCCATCGACACACAGATATCGCGGCTGCGCGGTATCGCGGTGGGCAACACCCTGCACGCGGCCGCCGACCGGCAGGTGTCTAGCTACGCAACGACCGACAATGCCGAGATCGCGCGCCAGATCAGCGCGAGCGACGCCCGCTGGCTCACGGCTGGCGCGGGGGCACCGGTGATCACCGGCGTCCTCAATACCTCGCTGGCCGACGACCTGCGCGCCCAGACCCGGATCGACCAGAACCTCGCCAACCTCTTGTTTACCGATCGGTATGGTGCCGTGGTGGCGGCCAGCAGCCGCCCCACCGTCTACAGCCAGGCCAACGAGGAATGGTGGCAATACACCGCCGCCACCGGGGTCTATGTCGGGACGCCCACCTTCGACCGCAGCAGCGGGACGTTCGGCATTATTATCGCGATTGCGATCCGGGCGCAGGACAAGGGCGATTTCATCGGGGTTCTATGCGCTACCTACCGCGCCGATGCGATCAGCCTGCCTATGTCCGAGGGCCGCTTTGGCACGGGCACCAAGGCCGACCTGCTGATCGGAGATCGCATCCTGGAGCCTGGCGGCAGCCGCCTCGAAGTACCCCCTGAGTCTGACGCCAGTGCGATCACCCAGGTGCGCAGCGCCACCTACACCTCCGCCGAGTATAAGGGGTTCCCCCGGTTGGTCGCCTTGGCCCCAGTCTCTAATATCTCCCAGGTCACCGGCCTGAACTGGGGCGTCATCCTCTACCAGGATCGCAGCGATGCGCTGGCCCCGGTAAGCGACGCCCAGACGAGTACGCTCATCACCGCGCTGCTCGTGCTTGCGGCCACCGCCGTCGCCGCAGTGATTATCGCCGAGTTGATCAGCGCGCCGATCCGGCGGATGACTATCGCCACCGAGCGCATTGCCGCTGGCGATCTTGAGCAGCACGTCGGTATCACCGACGGCACCGAGATCGGTCGGCTGGCCCGTGGCTTCGACCAGATGGCCGCCGCGCTCAAAGAGCGCATCGCCGCCGAGCAGTCCGCCCAGGCCGAGCGCCTGCATATCCAGCAAGACATGATCGAGGCCCAGAATCAGCGCATCGAGGAACTGGCCTCGCCGACCATCCCCCTCGGGCGCGACACGCTGCTGCTGCCCCTCATTGGCTCGGTGGATCGCCGCCGCGCCGAGCGGGTCCTCCAGACGGTTCTGGCCGATGTCCACGCCAGCCGCGCCCGCACGCTTATCCTCGACCTCAGCGGCGTGCGCGATGTGGACGCCGAGGTGGTCGCGGTGCTTATGAGCGCCGCAGCCGGGGTGCGCCTGATCGGGGCGCGCGTTATCCTCGTCGGCATCCGCGCGCAGACGGCCCGCACGATTGTCGACCTCGACCTCGACCTCGCCGGGATCATCACCTACGCGAACCTCCAGGATGCGCTCAAGTCGATGACGAACTGATAGGGTGACGGGGTGATGGGGTGACAAAAAAGCCACCCCGTCGCCCTATGCTACAATGCCCGCATGCCCAACAACGCTCGCCTGATTGATACCCACGCTCACGTGGCCGCCGCGCAGTTCGACGAAGATCGCGCCGACGTACTTGCCCGCGCGACCGAGACCGGCGTGGCCCGCATCATCGAGGTCGGCTACGATCTGGAGTCCTCGCGGGCGGCGGTAGCCCTCGCCGAGTCCCACCCGCAGATCTATGCCGTGGTCGGCATCCAGCCCAACCACGCCCACGAGGCTCCCGAGGACTGGGCCGATCAGCTGCGCGCCCTGGCCGCCCGCCCCAGAGTGGTGGGCATCGGCGAGATCGGCATGGACTATCACTGGATGGCCGCACCAGCGGAGTTGCAGGAGCGCCTCTTCCGCGACCAGTTGGCCCTCGCGCGCGAGCTGGCCCTGCCGGTGGTGATCCACAGCCGCGAGGCCCAGGCCGACACTCTGCGCATTCTTGGCGACGCCGCCCGTGGCCAGCCGGGGATCATGCACTCGTTCTCTGGCAGTTGGGCCTACGCCCAGGCATGCCTGGAGATCGGCTTTTTGCTCTCGTTCTCCGGGCCGCTCACCTTCCCCAAGGCCACAGATCTACACGAGGTCGCCCGCATGGCACCCCTGGAGATGCTGCTCACCGAGACCGACAGCCCCTACCTCAGCCCGCACCCCCATCGGGGCAAACGTAACGAGCCGGCCCGCGTGCGTCTGGTGGCCGAGCGACTGGCCGCCCTGCGCGACATGCCTCTCGCCGCGCTGGCCGACCAGGTCTGGCGAAACGCGGAGCGGATCTTTCGGAACGCCGAGGTGTCTACCCAAATTTCGTAAGGCTGAAGCATTCACCCCCTAGGCTGGAAGGTTTTGGCGCGCAGACCGTATCGTTCAGGCCAGTTAAGCATCCAGGTAGTGCGGAGCGAATGCTTCGGTCTACCCTTTTTTATGGCAGCACACACGTCTCCGGCCTCACCGGCGAAGCCCCTCGCCACCGAACTGGCTGACCTGCTCCCCGGCGCAGCCTTGGCCCTGATCATGTGCGGGGCGGTGATCTACAGCCTGTCGATCTCGCGCTGGGCGCCCGGCCTCGATGTACTCATCCCAATGAGCCTGCCGGGCTTTATCCTCGGCGTGATCTTCGCGCGCATCCGCTGGCTGCCCGGCTGGCTGGCCCACCCGCTTAGCCTCCTGCTCTCGATCACCTGGGCGGTGCAACTCCTCGGCCCGCAGATGGGGCCGCTGCTCGGCACCTGGCGCGACCAGGGCACTGAGTTGCTGATCCGCACGATTATCTGGGTCCGCGTGCTGGTCGGCGGCGGGCGCGGCGAGGATCTGCTCCTCTTTGTGGCCGCGCTCTGCCTCCTCTGCTGGGTCCTGGTCTACGCTACCGCGTGGATGATCTTCCGCCGTGGCGGGACGTGGCGGGCCATAACGCTGAACGCCACCCTCTACCTGATCAACTACACCTATGTCCTGCCCAAGCCGGACATGCCCTTCTTCGTCTTCCTCAGCGCCGCCCTGCTGCTGCTGGCCCATCAGCATATTGTGCAGCGCCAGGCCCAGTGGGACGCCCAGCAGATCGAGTACCCCGACTGGCTCTCCCTGCGCTTCCTCTGGTCGGCGGCGGTGGTCTGCGGCCTGCTGATTATGGTCACCTCCGCCCTGCCCGGCAGCGTCACGGTGGATCGGGCCACCCGCACCTGGGAGACGATCAGCCGGCCCTTCAAAGTGGCCCGCGCGCGCTGGGAGGATGCCTTCGCCACCCTGAACGCCCCCCCCGGCGCGGGCAGCGGTGCCTTTGCCGCACGCAGCGCCCAACTCGGCGGGACGCGCCGACTCGGCGATG
This sequence comes from uncultured Oscillochloris sp., assembly GCA_903887465.1. Classification (GTDB taxonomy): domain Bacteria; phylum Chloroflexota; class Chloroflexia; order Chloroflexales; family Chloroflexaceae; genus Oscillochloris. The sequence continues at coordinate 3,729 of CAISPW010000409.1, forward strand.
GTCTAGTGATGACCGTGCGCGCGACCAGCTTCGATTACTGGCGGGCCGTGGCCTTCGACAAATACGGTGGCGGGGGCTGGCTGAATACCACCGGCGAGCAGGCCCGCGCCGCCCTCGGCGCGAGTACCCCTGAGCAGGCCCGCACCGCCCTCGGCCCCGGCGTGTTGCTTCCTATCGGCGACACCCGCAGCCGCCGCGAGGTGGATGAGGCGTTCACCCTGGCCCAGGATCGCAGCGATAAGCTGCTGTTCGTCGGCGGCACCGCCCGCTCGATCAGCCTGCCATCCTTCGTGGAGCTTAACTACCTGCGCTCCGGCGACCGGCCCACGCCCAACTATGATGACACCGCCCTGATCGCCGCCCGCAGCGACATGCGTTCCGGCCAGACCTACACCGTCACCGCGTTGCTCTCGCGGGCCGACGTGCAGAGCCTCAGGGTTGCTGGCATCGACTACCCGGCCTGGGTGCGCGAGCGCTACCTGCAACTGCCCGACAGCGTCACCCCGCGCACTCGCCAGCAGGCCGCCCAGGTCGTCGCCGCCAGCGCGGCGCGCACGCCCTATGACCAAGCCGTCGCCATCCAGGACTACCTGCGCACCCTGCGCTACAACGAGTCGATCCCCGGCCCGCCCGCCAACGCCGAGCCGGTCGACTGGTTCCTCTTCACGCAGCGCGAGGGCTACTGCGACTACTACGCCGCGTCGATGGTGGTGATGTTGCGCTCGCTCGGCGTGCCGGCCCGCTGGGTGCAGGGCTACGCCGGGGGCGTCTTCAACGCCGAGCAGGGGGTTTACGAGGTGCGCGAGAACGTGGCCCACAGTTGGCCCGAGGTCTACTTCCCTGGGTTCGGCTGGGAGCGCTTCGAGCCAACGCCAGCGAGCTACACGGCGCTGCCGGTGCGCCCGCTCACGGCGGCTCCCATCGACGCTGCGGGTAATGTGGTCGGGCCGCCGGTGGGGCCGGATCCGCCCGACCCGAGCCGCTTCGAGAACCTCGACGGCGGGCCAGATCAGATCCAGCCGCACACGGCTGCCCTGGCCAACCCGGCCCCGGCCCAGGATTGGGGGCTGGCCCTGCGCATCCTCGGCGGTATTGCGGGAGGATTCGCCCTGGCGGCATTCGCAATCTACGCACGCTGGCGCTACGAACTGCGCGGCCTGAGCCGTATCTCGGCGGCCTACGCGGGCATAGGGCTGCTGGCCAGTTGGGGCGGCAGCGGTCAGGCTCCTCACCTCACGCCCATGGAGTACGCCGCACACCTCGCCGCCGACATGCCCGCCCACCGCGACACCATCTACCAGATCGCGGCGGCCTACCAGGCCGAGCGCTACCACCGCCACCGGGCCGATCTGCCCGCCTACGCAGACGAGCGCGCCCTGCGCCACGAACTCATCCGCCGCATCTTCACCGGCATCGGCGCGCGCCTGCCCCGGCCCCGCGCCAGGGCGTAGGGCGTATAGCTTCACCATCAGGGTTGGTGCAACGTCGCCTCTGGCGGGGGGGTTGGGGGTGGCTTTGCCATCCCCGAAAGATCTTTTTGTTAGGCATGGTTCAATCCGGCTTGACCGTTTGCAGTGAACGTAGCATCGCCTTCCAGGCGGTCAGGAGTACCATCGCAGGCTGGAAGCCCGCGCTACAACGGTCAAGCTGAAATACCCGACTTTGAACCATGCCTAACGATCTTTTTTGTAGATTTTTGGCGGTTTCGCCGCCAAAAATCTACAAAACGCGCGGTCTGGGGCGCAGTCCCAGCGACGTTGCAACCGCCCTGGCTTCACCATATGGCGATACACCCCCATGATACACTGCGATCATCGGTGGTATGGATAGCACAGATGAGTTAATCTTTCGTTACTGAAGCTCCTGGGCTTTACGGGCTATTCCTGTAATCATCCCTGACGGCAATAACCATGCGGCTGCGCCCGGTCGTCGGGCAAGGGGTGTGCGATGTCTATCCGTCGGATCCTGATCTGCCTCTCATTTCTGTTCATCATCGGCAGTGCCGCGCCTGCGCCTGCGACCTCGCAGGGCGCGATCATGCCGCTGGCCACACCGCAGATTATCTCAATCTGGGGTGGCGCGCGGCACTCGCTTGTACTCGCTGCAGACGGCACCGTGTGGGACTGGGGCTTGAGCCACTGTGGCCTGGTGACCAGCGTCTGTAGCATGCTCGGCGATGGGACGTTCTTTGATCGGCATGTGCCGATTCAGGTGCATGGGCCGGACAACGTCGGGTATTTGTCTGCGATCAGCGCCATCATGGGCGGCGAGCAGCATAGCTTTGCGCTCAAATCGGATGGGACAGTCTGGGCCTGGGGCTGGAATGGCGCGGGGCAACTAGGCGACGGAACCTACACGGATCGCCTCACCCCAACGCAGGTCAGCGGCCTAAGCGCAGTCACGCGGCTCGGCGGCAGAGGCTACCACAATCTGGCCGTGAAAGCGGACGGCACGGTCTGGGCGTGGGGCTGGAACAACCACGGGCAGTTAGGCCATGATACCAGCGCCTCGCCCTGCCCGGTGCCGCTGGATATGACTTGTAGTAATGTGCCGGTTCAGGTCGTCGGCGTGACGAACCCGTTGACCGTCACGGGCGGCGGTTTTTTCAGCCTGGCCCTGATGCCGGATCACACGCTGCTGGCCTGGGGCCAGGGTAGCCTTGGTGAGTTAGGCAACGGTGCCAGCAGTGATAGTGCCACCCCCGTCCATGTCAGCAACGTCCTCAGCAACGTCGTCCAAGTCTCGGCCGGGTGGCATCATGCCGTGGCGCTCACGGCAGACGGCTCTGTCTGGGCGTGGGGGGACAATACCTATGGCGAGATCGGGAATGGAACCGCCAGCACCACCGGGGTCAACGTCCCCTATCGGGTCGCTGGGCTGAGCCATGCAGTTGCCGTCTCTGCCGGCGATGGGCATACCAGCGCGCTCACCGTAGATGGAACCGTCTGGAAATGGGGGAAGAACGATGTCGGTGAATTGGGCGACGGAACCTGGGTCGATAAGCACACGCCGGTGGCGGCGGTCGGGTTGACTCATGTGATCGCCATGACGGCCAGAGATTATCACAACCTGGCCATCACGGCAGATGGCTCCCTCTGGGCGTGGGGCTCAAACAACTACGGCCAGTTGGGCGATAATACCACGATCGACCGCGCCACCCCGGTGCAGGTTTTGTTCGGGCAGCCCTCAGGGACGCTATGGGCTTTCCTGCCATTGGTGCAACGCTAGAGAATGGAGGTGGGTTATGTCGATCCGATGTGGCCTCTCGCTCTTGTCGCTCACGCTGATCATGTGCGCCTCCACACCTGCCGCCGCTCAACCTCCCCAATCTGGCCAGCACGCGGGCGCGGGAACCCCTGCGTTCGCCGGGGTCGTTGACATCTGGGGCGGCGGGAGCGAATCCATCGCGCTGATGTCTGATGGTACGGTGTGGACTTGGGGCTGGAACGGGTACGGCATTCTGGGGAACGGCCAAGGCTTGAGCATGATGAACCCCAGCACGGCGTACGATAGCGATGTCCCGTTTCAAGTGCTGGGGCCGGACGGCGCTGGACATCTGAGTGGGATCACGGCCATTGCCGGCGGCGAGCATCATAATGTCGCGCTGGATGCGAACGGCGACGTCTGGGGCTGGGGCTGGAATTACTTTGGGCAACTGGGCAATGGCATCATTTGTCCGGGTACTTTTAATGCAGCAATCTATGCCACGGACTGCCAGAGTATGACGCCGATAAAAATCCCTGGCCTCGCGAACGTCAAAGCCATTGCATCCCGAGGTTACCACACTCTGGCGCTCAAAAACGACGGAACCGTCTGGGCTTGGGGCTATAATGCCAATGGTCGCCTAGGCGATGGGACCGCCACAGACCAACATCGCCCGGTGCCGGTGGGCGGCCTGACGGGGCACGGCGGGGTCAGCACCCTAAGCGGCGGCGGTGATGTAAGCGTGGCGCTGATGGCCGATCATACGCTGATGGCCTGGGGGCGCAACCTTAACGGCCAGGTGGGCAATGGCGTGGCGGACTCGGGCGATATCGGGCAATGGACGCCGACCCCGGTGAGCCAGTCAACGGGCCTGACCAATGTGGCGCAGGTGGCCACCGGCTGGTCGCACACGGTGGCGCTGGCGGCTGACGGCACCGTGTGGACGTGGGGCGCAAATGACCTGGGGGAACTGGGCGATGGCACGACGACCAGCCGCAGTGTGCCGATCCACGTCAGTGGGTTGAGCCATGTGATCGGTGTTTCGGCGGGAGACGGCTCAACCGTTGTGGTCAAGGATGATGGCACGGTCTGGGCCTGGGGCACATTGCGCACCGAGAGCGGCGGCAACCTCTATGCAAATTACGCATACGGCCCGACCCCGGTGCGCGTCGCCGGGATCGATCACGCGACCGTCGTGCGCGCCCGAGATTGGCATGTCTTGGCGCTCAAGGTAGACGGCACGGTCTGGGCGTGGGGCTGGAATCTGAAGGGGCAATGTGGCAATGGGACGGTAGGCGGCAACACGACGATACCTGCCCAGGTTCGTTTTCCATCCTCACCTTTTACGTTTACATCCACCACATTTCTGCCCCTCGTAGCCGGTAGATAGGCTATAATGCAGAAAATGACGAGTCTCTTGTGCGTATTTTCGCGTATATAGGAAGTGGCAGGTGTCTGTTGGCTAGTATCGTTAGCGCCGCTATCGACGTCATTCTCGCGACGCCGGATCAGCTCTCGGCCCGGATTGCCGTCCTTGAGGACGCGCTCAAAAGGAACGAGAAGGCTGCGGCCCAACTCTCCGAGGCGCGGGCGCTGCGCGCGACCGAGTCCAAAGAGTGGACCGAGAAGGCCGTCACCGATACGCTCAGCGCGAAGCTGCGGGCGACGGCGACTGTGACCAAGACCCAGTCTGCGGCGATCCGCGAGTATGTGGGGAAAGCCCTGGATGAGGCTGAACTCAACATCTTGCTCACCGAGCTGAAGACGACGAAGGGACCGCGCAATATCGCCCGGCTGATCGCCAAGTATGACGGCAACGTCATCGGCCTGATCGTCGCCGCGATCACCGAGTGACCCGCCGGTTTGGCTTGCGAACGACCCGAAATGAGGGACTTCGCTCGTTAGGCATGGTTCAGAACAGCTTTACCATTTGGCGGGGACGCGACGAAACGATGAGGCGATGAGGCGCTAGGAGCGCCTCATCGCCGCATCGTTTCGTCGCTGAATGGTCACGTGGGTTTGAACCATGCCTTACTTAAACAGCGACCTGCCGATGATCTCCTTCATGATCTCGGAGGTGCCGCCGTAGATCGTCTGGACGCGGGCGTCGAGGTACGCACGACCGATTGGGTACTCGCGCATGTAGCCGTAGCCGCCGTGAAGCTGGAGGCAGCGATCCACCACGCGGGTGTGCATCTCGGTGGCCCAGAGCTTGGCCATCGACGCCTCCTCGGTGGTGAGCTTACCGGCCACGTGATCCTCGATGCAGCGGTCGATGAAGACGCGCCCGATGGTCAGTTCGGTCTTCATATCGGCCAGCACAAAGCGTGTGTTCTGGAAGTCGCCGATGCGCTGGCCGAAGGCGCTGCGCTGGTGGCAGTAGGCCACCGTCCACTCGAACACGGCCTCGGCGGCGGCCATCGAGCCCACGGCGATGGTCAGGCGCTCCTGGGGCAACTCGTGCATCACGTAGGCGAAGCCGTAGCCCTCCTTGCCGAGCCGGTTGGCGACCGGCACGCGCACATCGTTGAAGAAGAGTTCGGCGGTGTCCTGGGCGTGCATACCGAGCTTCTCCAGGTTGCGCCCGCGAGTGAATCCCTCCATGCCGCGCTCCACCACCAGCAGGCTCACGCCGTGATGGCCCTTGGTCGGGTCGGTCTTCGCGACCAGCACCGCTAGGTCGCAGTTGATCCCGTTGGAGATGAAGGTTTTCTGGCCGTTGAGTATATAGGTGTCGCCCTCGCGGCGGGCGTTGGTGCGGATGCCGGCCAGGTCGCTCCCGGCGTTCGGTTCGGTCATGGCGATCGAGCCGATTGCCTTGCCGGAGGCGAGGCGCGGCAGCCAGCGCGCGCGCTGCTCGGGTGTGCCGAGGTGCGCAATGTAGGGGATCACAATGTCGTTGTGTACCGGGAAGCCGATGCCTGAGTAGTGAAGCGTAGACAGTTCCTCGATGACTACCGTGTTGTAGCGGTAGTCGTCCACCCCTGAGCCGCCGTCTTCCTCCGCAACGCCCATGCTCAAGAACCCGACCGCGCCGGCCTTCTCCCACAGCTCACGGGAGACGATGCCTTCCTCTTCCCAGTGCGCGTAGTGCGGTGTTGCCTCGCGCTCAAGAAAGGTGCGGAAACTCTGGCGGAAGAGGTGGTGTTCCTGGGTGAAGATTCTGCGTTCCATCGTTGGATCTCCTTTAGCTGCGCTGCTATTGGGGCGCGGCGGTGCCCTTACGATGCTCTCAGCAGACGACCTACGGCTAAGTCGGCGTAGACCGCCGCGATCTGCTCGATGCTCAACTCGCCCTCGGGCCGGTACCAGTTGTTCACTCCATTGATCATGTCGAGCAGGGCGATCCCGGCCAGGCGCGGGCTTGTCACCTGGAAGGTGCCCTCGGCAACCCCACGGACGATGAATGCCTGCACGGCGCGCTGGTAGTCGCGCAAGTAGCCAGAGACCTCGGCGGCCCACTCGGGGTTAAGCGACCGCAGCTCCTGATGGGCGGTCGAGATCCAGTGGCGACGACGCCAGCGCCACGCGATATGGCGGCGGATGAAGGCCGCTAGGCGCTCGGCGGGGGTGCCGAGGCCATCGAGGGTGGGCAGCAATTCATAGAATTAGCCTCAGGAAACCCGCCCGTTTACGGGCGGGAGGAATGAGGCTTGTGCCGCATCTCTTCCTGGTAGGTGTTCGCCACCACGCCGCTTGCAGCGGTGCGGGGCAACCACGTTCGTGAGCCTCACATCCGCTGGCATTCGAGGATGTATCGCGTGATCACATCTGCACTGACGTGCCCAGCGGTTCCGACATCGTACGAGGGCGACCAAAGTGTCCCCGTCTTCCCGATGTGTTTGTTGATTTCGGCGGGAAACTCGTGTCGCAGATAGCGGGCGGTCGCTCCCTTGAACAATGGGGCCAGATCCGCAGGGCGGTACTTCGGCGGGGCCGAGACGAACAGGTGGACGTGATCC
>CAISPW010000410.1 GCA_903887465.1 uncultured Oscillochloris sp.
GCAGAGCTGTGGGGAAAGATATGCGCAAGCGGGGGGGAACCAATGCGTAGTCCCCCCCCGCTTGCGGGGGGGCTAGGGGGGGGAGAACTGTAAAGTATCCGCGAACCATGCCTTAGGCTTGTTTCAAATCAGCTTGACCGTTTGGGTACATGCATCGCATCCTGTTGCGGCAAATCTGCAATCTGAAACACGCCCTACGGCTTAATCCCCAGTTCAGCAATCCGCTCGGCGGTGGGATTGCCATCGGCGGCCCAGCCGTGGCGGCGGTAGTACTCGGCCAGCAGGTCGCCGAGCCGGGGCAGGTGGCCGGCGGCGCGTCCCTCGTCGAGGGGCGTGCCGCTCCAGCGGGCGGGCAACTCGTCCACGGCACCGTTATCGGCGTAGCGACGGGCGAAGAGCCGCTCAACGGTGATGATACGCTCGCCGATGCGGGCCATATCGGCACCAGTCACCGCGCTGCCGGTGGCGGTGATCAGGGCCAGCAGCTCGCCGGGCGAGATCTGGTAGGCCATTAAGCCGAGGCGGCGGCAGATCCCCGCCGAGTCGAGCATGGCCGCGAAGCGCTCGTGCCAGATCAGGCGCTGCGCCTTGCCCTTAACGGCCTGAGGATGCGCGGACTCGTTGGGCAGCCAGGCGGGCGGCTCGGTGATCAGCTCCTCGTAGGGCATGGCGTAGCGGTAGTCGCCGCCGATCGGCGAGGTGGCCATGGCCAGGGCGATCTCGGTGAGGGCGCGTGGGTCGAGGGCGGGCATGGCCAGTCCCTTGACCTGGGGGGCGAAGGCGGCACCGCCCCAGAAGACATCGGCGATCTCGCCAATGCCGAGCGAGAGCATATCGCGGCGCACCTGGCGCACGGCCAGGCGCTCGATGGCCGCCAGCACCGCCGCATCGCCGCCCCAATGCAGGGTGCCCGAGAGGTTCAGACCCTCGGCCTGACACTCCATCAGGAAGGCGACGGCGGCGCTCGCCGAGGACGGGTCGAGGCCCAGCTTTAGGCAGCGGTCGGCGAGGACGAGGAGCGTATCGGTGTTCGTGATGCCGCAGCGGGCACCAAACCCAGCCACCAACTCCAGTTCAGGGATCGGCACCGTCTCGCCAGAAAGGCGCTGCGTGTCGAAGAAGCAGGGCATTGGGCAGCCGGTGCAGCCGCGACTCTCGCGCTTGCCACGCACCGCCAGGGAGCTGCGCATGTAGCCGATATGGTCGCTCAGGCGACCGTCGCGGCCATTGTGTTCGGTGAGGGCGCCCCACTCAATCGCCTGGGTGAGCAGGTGGCTGCTGCCGATCTCGCGCAGGCTCTCCGCCAAGGAACTGGACTCGACGCGGCGACGGACCACCTCCAGCGCGGCGGCGAGACGGCGCTCGTCGGCGATGGGGATCGGGGGGCCGCCGCGCACGGCGATGGCCTTGAGGCGCTTGTTGCCCATCACCACGCCGGTGCCGGCCGGCTCGGCCATATAGCGGCCCTCGGCCACGATGCTGGCGTACGCCACCTCGGCCTCACCGGCTGGCCCCAGGCAGGCCACCCGAAAGTCGGTGCCGAGCTCGGCCCGGATGGCCTCGGAGGTGGCCTGGGTGTCGCGCCCAAGCAGGTGGCCGGCGGGCCGCAGGCGCACCTGGCCCCGGTCGATCACCAGGTAGCACCAGTCGGGAGCCTGCCCACGGATGATCAGCATGTCGTAGCCAGCCTGGCGCAGGGCGGCACCCCAGTGGCCCTGCGCCCAGCTGTAGCCAATGCCGCCGGTCAGGGGCGAGCGGGTGCCGATCACAAAGCCGCCGGTGGCGAAGGCTGCGGTGCCAGCCAGGGGGCCGGCGGCGAAGATGAGCAGATTCTCGGGGGCCAGGGGCGCGGTGTCGGCCGGCAGGTGATTCCAGAGGAGCCAGGCGATAGCCCCGCGTCCGCCCAGATAGTCACGCTCGACGGTTGCCGGGAGCTGCTGGCGCGCGTGTCCACGCCCCAGGTCTACGGTGAGGGTGCGCAATGCCATGCGAGTGACTGTTCAGGCGCAGCGTGCCGCGCCCACCTAGGGCGCATCCGCGTGCGCCCGTGCATATCGGTGTATACGCTCTAGAGCGTGCCGCCCCTATTATACCGCCCCCGCGTGCCCCTATGGTACAATACATTGGCCGCTTTGGAGCCGATTCATAAAGGTTGCTATGGTCGCCAAACAGGCTTCCACGTATGTGTCTGCGGCGGCGCAGGCCCGTGCCGCCGGGCAGATCCAGCGTCACCAGGAGTCGCTGGGCTTTCTGGGTGGCCTCGATTGCCTGCGCGGCGTGCCTACAGACGAGCTCGCACGCCTGCTTGAGCATGGGGTCTTCCGTGCCTTTGCCTCGGGGGCCATGATCTTCGGCCAGCAGAAGCAGGTGCGCTTCCTCTTCTTGGTGCTGCGCGGCACGCTCCAGCTGCGCCTGCGCGACAAAGACGGCCGCGAGGTGCTGATGGGTGTCCTCGGCCCGGGCGACTGCTGCGGCGAGGGGGCGCTCTTCAGCGATTTCTTCCGGCGTATGAGCGCCCTTGCCACCAACAGTTGCTACCTGCTCCAGGTGCCCATCGCCGACCTGCGCGAGTTCCTGGGCGCGACGCCAACCCTCGCCGCGACCCTGCGCCAAGTCTACAAGCGGCGCATGGTCGAGTCAACCCTGGCCCGCATCCCGCTGCTCAGCCAGCTCCTGCCGATGGAGCGCTTGGCCCTGGCTGGCATCCTGCGGCCCGTGAGCTTCAGCCGGGGCAGTATGCTGATCGCCCAGGGCGACCCCGCCGATGCGCTCTACCTGATCGAACACGGCCAGGTGGTGGTTGAGCAACATGGGCAGATGGTCTCTACCCTCGGCGAGGGCGACTTCTTCGGCGAGATGGCCCTGCTCATGAGCCAGCCGCACCGGGCCAGCGTGCGCGCCATGACGCCTACCGATGTCTTGGCCTTGCCTGCCGCCGACTTTCACGAGCTGATCCGCGACCGCCCCAGCCTGGAGTTGCATCTGCGCGAGGTGATCGAGAGCCGTAACCGCCATAATGCCGCTGTGCATCAGGACGAGGCCCGCGCCCGCGACCTGACCCAGGCGGTGGGCCACGGGTTGCTGCGGGCTACGCAGTTGCTGGTCCGCACGCCGGGCCTCTGCCCGCCCGGCTGTCGGATCTGCGAGGAGGCTTGCCTCGGTCGCCACGGCAGCCAGCGCCTGCACCTCAACGGTACCTCGGTCGAGAATCTCGATGTCCTCGATGCCTGCCGTCAGTGCGGCGTTGGCCCCGAGTGTGTGGAGGCATGCCCCGAAGATGCCTTTGAGCGCTGCGATGACGGCACGCTCATCATCATTGGCACGTGTACCGGCTGTGGCACCTGCATCGCCGCTTGCCCCTACCACGCGATCACCAGCGTGCCCCGCGATGCCGCGCACGCTCAATCGGGTCTGCTCTGGGATCTGCTCCGCCAGGCCCGCGCCCGCCTGCGCCGCCGCGAGATCATCCCGCGCACGCTGGTCCAGCGTGCCGATAAGTGCGACCTCTGCCACGGTCACGCCGACCAGGCGTGCGTCAGCGCGTGCCCCACCGGGGCGCTGCGCCTGGTGCCGGTCGAGGAGTTGTTTGTGCGGTAGCAACGTTCGCCAACAGTATCCTGAAGCCCCCGGCTAGGTTGACGATGGCCGCTGAAGCGGCCGTCGTCAACCTAGCCCGCCCGTTTACGGGCTGGGCAGGGCGGTTGCAACGTCGCCTCCGGCGGGGGTTTGGGGTGGCAACGCCACCCCCGAACGATCTTTTTTGGTGGGTTTTTGGCGGCGAAGCCACCAAAAACCAACCAAAAGCGCGGTCTGGGGCGCAGCCCCAGCGACGTTGCATCAGCCCGTAAACGGGCCGGGCGCTTAGCGTGACAGGCCGAGTTTTGCGGTAGAACATGGTTCAGAACCGTTTGACCGTGTGCCGTGAATGTCGCACCGCCTTCCAGGCGGTCAAGAGTACCACCGCAGGCGGGAAGCCCGCGCTCCCAACGGTCACGCGGGCCAGCCCGGAATGCGGTCGTCGATCTCGGCCATCATTCGCTGTGTCTCGCGTAGGGCGATGACCATCCGCGTATAGTGCTGAATGTCGTCCATACTCAGTGTGCGCCCTTTGCGATCCTTCAGCCACTTTTCCAGCGGTTGGTAGCCGCCGACCTGTGCCCCCCAGGTTTCAGGCTCAATGCCCGCAAAGTGCTGCGTGCGGTTGATCGTCACCCGCCCCGGCTCGCTCCCCTGCGGCGCGCTGTAGATAACCTTCTCGACCATCCTTGTTCCGCTGTGCGGGAAGCTGATTCCCTGTTTGCCGGGAGTCAGCAGGATCGCCGCGCCGCCGTTGCCGCCGACTCCGCCGCTGCCCGGTAGCCTCAGCAGGTGCAGATCGACGAGATCGGCTCCCTTCGCCACCAGATCGCTGAAGCGTGCGGTGTCGCTGATGATCGGCAGGCGCGGGAAGTCGATCTTGAGGAACTCAGCGTAGCGGGTGCGATAGGTCGGGCTGTGGAAGATGGCGTAGATGTAGTGAAACATGTCTTCGGGGCCAAATGACGTTATGAGATCGCCCTTGCCATCTGCTGCAAAGGCAAGCTGAAGATGATGGCTGAACGTGGCGATCAGCGATTGATCAAGGTTATTGCTTCGGCCACCTGGCCCAACGTGTTCCGCATCGAAGATCGAAGGCTTGTGAAGATCTGGGTAGATATAGAGCGGCGAAAGGTAGCTTCCGTCATACGGCGTGGCCAGTTTATGCTGGCCTGCGGGTCGATCTGTCACATAGACGGAGAACTGCTCTTTGGTTTGGCGTGTCGTAATCAGGGCCAGATTGGGCTTGCGTAAGTGGTCATTTATTTCGGGGCGATGGTAATCAAATGCGAAAGAGCCATAGAGCATGTACCGAAAATCGAAAGGCCGATAGATACAAGCGGTGGGCTTCTCGTTTGTGAGATCCTGCTGGCGGGCATGCCTCAGGTTCCAATCTCTGTTGTCCACAAGCTCATATTTTGATTTCAACTCAGCATCAGAAAGTGTTGCGTCGCGTAGATCATTGAGCCGCTGAAGGGCAACGTCATAATCACATGCGATAGCAAAGCCGTCTCGATGCGAGTTCGGGCCAAGCAATGTGCGTGGGAATAACTTATGCACGGCAATCCCGCGCTCGTATTCTGTCCTAAGATCGAGATTCTGCGGCCCAAACAGATACCAGGGTGCAGCGGGTTGAATCTGCTGCCATGTGGTTGTCGCCACATGTTCGCTGCTCAACGCCGCATATTTCACCTGCCGCAGCCCCCACAAATCCGCATACCACACCCGCCCAGCGCCAGGATGCGTGGTTTTGATGAAGATCCCGATACTGACGCCCTGCTGAATATCGAACACGTTTTCATCAACGCCATCATCTGGCGTGCGCTCTTTCTTTTTGCTGTTCCCATGCAAGTTAAGGATGTAGATCGTATCAAAATCGCGCAGCAGACTCTGGCGCATCCCCCGGAAGGTTGGGTTGTCCAGGTAGCCGTTATTGGTGATGAGGGCCAGAATACCCTCGCCGGTCTGGGTAATCCGCCATTGCCCCAGGCGAATAAACTTCACGTAATCATCTTGCAGCCACTTTGAATTGCGCTCACCGAGCGGCTGACCGTCAACCTGGTAGTAGCTTGCGGTCTTCGTGCCGTCCGGCAGCATACCCTTGAGCAGATCGCTGATCCACTGCCCCTGGTTAGAACTATGCCCCGCGTAGGGCGGATTGCCCAGCACCACCATCACCGGCGGATCTTGCTTGACCACGTTCGCCGCCGCGCTCTCCTGGGCGATGTACTGGGCAAATGGTATATCTATCTGAGCAAGCACGCCCTCTAGCGCATTGGTCAGGTAAATCCCCAGTCGCTCGTTACTGCCAAAATGATAACCAAGCTGGCCCAGCAGCAGTCCCATTTTCAGATGCGCGATGGTGTACGGGGCCATCAGCAACTCAAAGCCAAACAGCCGATGCAACAACTTCTCAGAAACATAGCTATCCCAGGCTCCCGCCAACCCCATATCGCTGAGGGTCGTGTGGATGCGCTGCACCACCGCGTAGAGAAACGTCGCCGTACCCGTGGCCGGATCAAGAATTACCGTACGCTCGTCGGCCAAGCCCATCGGCTTGTGGAAATGCGTTGTCAGCAGGTGATCAACCGAGCGCACAATGTACCCGACCACCGGCTCGGGGGTGTAATAGACGCCTCGCGACTCGCGCAGGGCCGGGTTATAAGCGGCCAGAAACGTCTCGTAGAAGTGGACAACCGGATCTTCCTGCTTGGTCGCCTTGCCAAAATCCTTGAGTACCGCGCCAATATCGGTGCGGGCCAGCAGGCTGGCGCAGTCATCCACCAGCCAGGCGATCCGCTTATCGAGATCGTAGCCCGCGATCTCCTGAAACAGCTTACGCAAAAACGGATTGGTTTTGGGGATCGCCATCGCCGCATCAAGGCGGCTAAAGTTCAGCTTCTCCGGCACCGCAACGCGGGCCGCAAACAGGCCATAGACAATCGTCTGGGCGTACATATCGGCAAACTCGTCGTCCGTGAGGGTCGGCAAGAGAGTCTGGCGAAACGCCGTAAGCTGCTGATGCAGGTCGCCGGTTTCGCCCTGCACCGTCAGCACATCAACAATCACATCGTGCAGCCAACGCGCCGCCTGGGCCAGCCGACTCGCCAGTTCGCGGGGCGTATTGATGGTAGGAATCTGCTGCGCGGCGAACTGGGAGAGCAAACCCGCAAGATCCGCTGCTGCCGTCGGTGTGGGGACGAGCTTTTGTTTAGCCTTCTCCCAGGACGCCACACGCAGCGGATGTTCAAGCCGGGCCGCGCCGCTGACAAACCAATGCCATTCCAGGCCATTGGTGAAGAGCAGATTGGGCAGGGCTGCCCGATACCGCCGAAGCTGCGTCCCCTCGCGGGTACGCGGATTCTCGCGCTCGCTATCACCAATAATCTGATCGAGCTTGACCCCAATGTCTTTCGCCTCAACGTGACCGATGGGCACGTTGCCCTGCTGAATCACAAAATCAGGCGCACCATACTGGGCGTGCTTCGGCTCGTTGGTCGCCTTCGCCGGACTCAGCACCGCCTCAAAAAGCTGCTGCAACGCGGGGCGGTAGGTATGTTCGGTGGCGATGCCGCTTTTGAGGCAACCCGCGATTTCAGCGAGGAAAGCAGCGACAGACATGGAGGAATCTCAAATGCAGGCAGGGGAATAACGGCGATATAGCAATCCTCTTGGGGTTGTTGCGTGGAGTCGAGGCTTTAGCCGGATAAGGCCGGCTAAAGCCTTGACTCCTTCTTCACAACTGGAATAGGACTGCGATAGTGTAGCACAGAAGGCAATCCGCTTGGAGCCGTGAAGAGGAGTCAAGGCTTCAGTTGGCGAACGCCTTGACTCCGCCTTCACAACTGGAACTGGATGACCGTAGCAACTCCGCCGCCTGGTGCAGCAGGGCCACGACTTCGTCATCACAAACCTGAGCGAAGTCGATGTACCACAGGCCAATCGCGCCGAGCGAATCCGGCGTCTCAACGACGACGATCTCGTCGACCAGAGGGCCGAGCATCTCCACGGTCTCGGGGGCGGCGACCGGTGCCGCGACGACGATCTGTGCAGGCGCCTGGCGTCTGACGGCGGAGATCGCGGCGCGCATCGTCGTGCCGGTCGCCAGCCCATCATCAACCAGGATCACCGTGCGACCGCGTACGTTGGGGGGCGGACGACTGCCTCGATACACACGGGACTGGCGCGCGATCTCGCTGGCCGCCCGCTCGGTGATCTGAGCAAGCCGATCCGGCGACATCACGATTACCCCTGTCAGATCTTGATTGAGTACCCGTAGCCCGCCCTCGGAGATCGCACCCATTGCCAACTCTTCCTGGCCGGGCACGCCGAGCTTACGCACGAGGATGAGGTCGAGCGGCACGGCGATGGCGCGGGCCACCTCAAACGCCACGGGGACACCACCCCGAGGCAGCGCCAGCACCAGGGTGTCGGGGCGTTCACGATAGGCGGCGAGCTGGGCAGCCAGGGCACGCCCGGCCGCCGCGCGGTCAGGGAAGCGCTGGATACGGCACGTATCCCAGACCGGTGTGCGGCTTTTCGCTGACATATTCGGCTCCATGCATGCATGATAATAGACCGCACGGCTCACCACACCCCAGGAACCAGGCGGTACCGCACATCGCGGGCATAGTCCTGATAGCCGTCGAGCTCAGCGTGCAGCAAGCGATCCTCGAACCTAGTTCGGATGGTCATCAGCGCCACCGCGACAATACCGAAGGGCAGCGCCCACCACGACCCCAGCAGCACGGGAATGCTCAGCGACTGGAGCATGAACCCCGCGTACCCCGGATGCCGCACCACACGATACGGCCCAGTGCGACACACCGTGTGGCCACGGTCGTGCTGGATCCGAACCACGGTGGAAAAGTAGGCGTTGGAGAGCATCGCCCAGCCGCTGAAGATCAACCCGGCGGTAAACACGAGGACGCCGAGCACATGCCACCCGGTGTTGAGCGCCGGGCTCCAGCCAAAGCGCAGATCTAGCCCGGCCACCAGCGGCAGCGCCAGGTATTGGGTTGCGGCCCACAGACTGCTGACGACCTTGTCCCACCGTTGCATCGCCCCAAGCTGAGCGCGCTCGGCGATGGTCGCGGGGCTATGGCGCAGCATAAAAGCGCCGTTGATCATGACGCTTACGAGCGAGATCCCCAGGAACATCCACGCCCAGACCCAATCAAGGCGGCCAGCGGCGAGAAAGAGGATGCCCGCGATAGCGACAAAGCTTAACGCGATCTGGCCAGCCCGCGTGGCGATGCCCACCATCATGCTCGGGTGGTGTCCAATCGGTGGTACTGTCGATCTCGTATGCATAAAAATCCCCCTTCTCAACGACGAAAGATCGTCCTGAATCGGGGGGACAGCGGGGATGAAGGTATGGCGTACCGCAACACCATCTGCGGCGAAGCTGCCCCTCTCCCACCGATCCTAGCATAAAATCCAGGCCGCGCGCGAAACAGGAAGCGCACCGTATGGGAAGGTCTCTTCACAGAATCTCGGCGATCCGTTCGGCGACCGTGCGCAGCAGCCCGGCATCGTCATCGCCCAGGCCGATCTCGGCGACGGCCCGGCCCGCAGATAGGATCAGCGGCGAGGCCACACGAGGATCGGGGATCGGGGATTGCAGAACGGGGATCACAGGCCGATCCTCGTTCTGCGATCCCCGGCCCTCATCTGCGAGCCGCCACAGCGGATCCGCACGGATCTTGCGCAGGACTGGCCAGCCGTAGATCTGGGCCAGGAAGCGGGCGTAGCCCAGGGCGGCGGCCTCCAGGGAATGATCGGCGGCCACGAAGGCCCGCGCCCGCACGCCCAATCCCTCGGCCAGTTGGGGATGATCAAGCAGCAGCCGGCAGTAAGCCAGGATCAGCGCGCCCTCGGACTCGTCGGTGTCCACCTGGGCGGCCACCCCGGCGGGCAGTTCGGCAAAGGAGCCGATGGCGCTGACCAGGGTGGGCCGACCGGCACCCAGCAAGCGCAGCAGGCTCGCACTGGTCTCGCCGCCGGTGGGGTGGCGCAGGTTCAGGCAGATGTCGGCGGCGGCCACGTAATCTGCAAACTGCTCGCGGGACACGTAGCCCGTGACGGTGACGGACTCGGTCAGGCCCATGCGCCCAATCAGGCCGGGCAAATCGTAGTTGGGCGAGACGCTGCCGACCAGGATGTAGCGCACGTCGCGGCCCTGGTCGCGCAGCTCGCGCAGAGCGCGCAGGGCCGGCTCAACCCGCTTCCAGGCGTTGATATGGCCGAAGCTGGCCAAGATCGCGGCGTCGGCGGATAGGCCCAGGCGAGCGCGGGCGACCTCGCGGGCAAGCGGGGCAGGCAGGGGCACGCCCATGGGCACCACGGCAAATGGCAGATCGGGGCGGATGGCGGCGGCGCGCGCGGCCACATACTGGCTGTGGGCGATCAGCCCACGGGCGGCGGCCAGGGCCGGCTCGCAACAAGGGAAATCGAAGGCCGCATCGGTAAAGCGCGAGCGGATCATCAGCTGGGCCATGTGCGCGCCCGGCTCGCCGTAGCGCTCGGCCATCGCACGCACATAGATCTGCACATCGTGCTGAACATTGGCGGCGTACCAGAGCATAAAGTGGTGCAGCACCAACTCGTGCAGCACCACCACGCCCGGCATACGCTGCGCGGCCCGCCAGATCCCGGCGTGGGCGGGGCTATTGCCC
>CAISPW010000411.1 GCA_903887465.1 uncultured Oscillochloris sp.
GATCTTTTTTTGTTGGTTTTTGGCGGCTTCGCCGCCAAAAACCAACAAAAAGCGAGGTCTGGGGCTGCGCCCCAGCGACGTTGTATCCGCCCGGCTTGAAGCCCAAACCTAAAGGCTTGGGCACCGTCACTATGGTATAATACGCTAGATGTTCCGAGTCAACAATAATTACGATACACACAGCGGCGCGGCATCTCATCGCCGTGGCTGCCCGTATCGCGAGCAAAGGTCGCCTCACACCGTGAGCGCGCCGATAGAGGGTGTCCCGTCATGAGCGAACTTGGTGCGCGGCTGCGTCAGGCGCGCGAGGGCCAGGGGCTCTCGCTGGCCCAGGCGGCGGTCGACACCCGCATACAGCAACAGTCGCTGATCGCGCTGGAAGAGGGAGCCTACCATCGGCTGCCCGGCGAAGTCGTCGTTCGGGGGTTCATCCGCAACTATGCCCAATACCTCGGCATGCCTGCCGACGAACTGATCGAGTTCTATCGGCACGAGCGCGGGGCCACCGATAAGATTCGGATCGTCCCGGCCACGAATCCGCCCCGTAGCCGATCTTATGTTCTGCCCAGCTTCTTCGGGGTCTTCTTCGCCACCGTGGCGCTCGTCGGCCTAGCCTATATTGGCCTCAACGCCATCGGGCGCATCGGCAGCGGCGGCATCACCGACATGTCGGCACCCGCCCTCGTCTTTACCGTACCACCACCCTCGCCCCTGCCCTCGCCGATGCCCGGCATGGCCCCGCAGATCGCCTTCGCACCGACATCTCGCCCCTTCGCCACGTCAACCGCCAGGCCGGAGTCGCAGGCCGCTGGCGGCGCGGCGCTCACGGTGACACAGACGGCCACCTCCGTCGTGCCCATCGTCGTCGAGGTGCGGATCGCATCCCTGAGCGGTGACGAAAGCTCCTGGGTGCGCGTCCAGTCCGACGGCAACACGATCTACGAGGGGATCATGCGCGCCGGCCAGCACCAGGTCTTCACGGCCCAGCGCCGCATCCTCATCCGCGCCGGAAACCCGCCCGCCGTCCTCCTCGCGGTCAACGGGCTTGAGCAGGGGCCGCTCGGCCCGGTGAGCGGCCAGCCGGTAAACTGGCCCTGGCCGCCGAATTAGCCCTGGCCCTGGCCAACAAATGCGGAGGGGCGGCTCGCGAGCCGCCCCTCCATCTACCTCAGGGAACCTATGGCAACCGAAAATAGCTTCGATATTGTGTCCGACTTCGATCACCAGGAGCTGGTCAACGCCGTCGATCAGGCCCAGCGCGATATCCTGACCCGCTTCGACCTGAAAGATACCAAGACCAGCCTGACCCTAAGCAAAACCGAACTGGTGATCGAAACCGATACAGAGATGACCCTGGTGAGCGTGCGCGATATCCTGGAGACCAAGGCGCTGCGCCGCAAGCTCTCGCTTAAGATCTTCAGCTACGGCACCGCCCAGGATGTGACCGGCAGCCGGGTGCGCCAGGTGATCACCCTCCAGAAGGGCATCAACAGCGACCTCGCCAAAAAGATCGCCAAACAGATCCGCGACCAGTTCCCCAAGATCCAGCCGCGCATCCAGGGCGAGACCCTGCGGGTTGTCAGCAAGAGCCGCGACGACCTTCAGGCGGTCATGGCCTTTATGCGTGAGCACGAGGGCGAGGTCGAGGTTCCGCTCCAGTTTACCAACTTTCGCTAGAACCGCCGCTGGAAATTGAGAATTGAGAGTTTCTCAATTCTCAGTTCTTAATTATGAAATACCATATCGTCACCCTGGGCTGCCCGAAGAATGCCGTCGATAGCGAGGGGATGGACGGCATCCTCGCCGCCGCAGGCCACACTCACGCGGCCAGCGTGGTCGATGCCGATGTGATCATTGTCAACACGTGTAGCTTTATCGCTGCCGCCCGCGACGAAACCATCGACGTACTGTGTGATCTTGGGGCCAGCAAGCGCGCGGGCCAGCGCCTGATCGCCGCCGGCTGCATGGCCCAGAGTCACGCCGACTTGGTCTCCGGCGTGGCTGGTGTCGATGCCACCCTCGGCACCCAGCAGTGGACGCGCATCGGCGAACTGGTCGGGCCGGGGCGATCCCCGCATGCCCGTGATATCCCGCTGATTGGCCTCGATCTGGTTACCAAACCTTCGGCCCCGCCGAGTTCGCCCGATACGCCGCGATCCTACGCCGACTGGCGCACCGCCCCGATCCGGCGCAGCCGCAGCACACCCTCGGCCTACCTGAAGATCTCCGACGGCTGCAACCTGCGCTGCGCCTTCTGCACGATCCCCAGCTTCAAAGGCGCTATGGCCTCGAAGCCGATTCACGCGATCCTCGCCGAAGCCCAGGAGTTGGCCGCCCGTGGCGTGCGCGAGATCGTCCTGGTCGCCCAGCACCTCACCGACTACGGCCACGACCTCGCGCTCGCGGATGGCCTGGCCACCCTGCTCGATGAGCTCTGCCAGGTGCTACCCGCCAACATCTGGCTGCGCCTGATGTACGCCTACCCGCACGGCATTTCCGAGCGGCTGATCGCGGTGATGGCTGCGCGCCCGCAGATCCTCACGTACCTGGACATGCCGCTCCAGCACGCCCACCCCGACACCCTGCGCCGCATGCGCCGCCCGCCTGACGCCGACCGCACCCGCGAGATCATCCGCGATCTGCGCGCGGCGATGCCGGATATCGCCGTGCGCTCCACCTTTATCGTCGGCTTCCCCGGCGAGACCAGCGCCGAGTTTCAGGCGCTGCTCGGCTTTCTCGACGAGATGCGCCTCGACCGGGTCGGGGCTTTCCGCTACTCGCAGGAGCCGGGCACCTACGCCGCAACCCTGCCCGGCCAGGTGCGCCCGCAGGTGATCGAGAATCGCTGGCACGAACTGATGCAACTCCAGCAGGGGATCTCGCACGAGCGCAGCCAGCGCTGGCTCGGTCGAACCATCGATGTGCTTATCGAGGGACGCGGCAGCGCCGGCGATGGTCGGCAAGTCGCCCTAGGCCGCTCATTTCGCGACGCGCCAGAGGTTGATGGTCAGGTCTTTGTATGGGGAGAGCCGCCGGTCGGGGAGATCGTGGCCGTACGGGTCACGCAGGCGACCGACTATGATCTGTGGGGGGAGGCAGTCTGAGCGGGGATTGGGGAGAGCGATGCTCTCCCCATCCCGCTCGGGGACTAGGCGCCGGTGCGGCTCTGGATGGCGCTCTGGAGCCGACTGAGCTCGGCAGGATTGTTGCGGGCCAGGTAATCGATCATGTACTCGATTGCCGTGTCGCTGTAGTCGTCCAGCAGGCCATCGAGTACCTGGCGCACAACCATAGTCACGAAGTCGTCCTCCGAGATGGCCGGGGCATAGACGTAGGCGAGACCCTCGCGATGGCGGTTCAGCACACCCTTCTCAGCCAGACGGCTCATAGTCGTCATCACGGTGGTGTAGGCGATCTCGCGCTGCGCCGAGAGCTTGCGATGAACCTTTTTGACGGTGCTGCGCTCCTCTTGCCAGAGAATCTGCATGATCTCAGTCTCTAGTGGGCCGAGGACCTTCACAAGGCCATCTTTCGTCGGGCTGAAACGGAAACGCATGTTGAGCGGCATAACTGCACTCCTTATCGAGGGTGTGGGCTGCGACTTGCAGGCTTTCTGTGTCGGGCAAGCGTTGAATTCACTGCGTGCTGCCCTTACTCCTACGGCCTTACATATGGCGCAGTGTACTAGTCTGGTTCCTGTCAGACAATGGATTTTGATTACGGCCAGGTTACAGACGGCCACGTACTTTGAAGGCTCGTAGCTCATTGGGATGCGGAATATACTACTGGCACTCGTACTATACCCAACGGTAATGTGTAAGCCGTTTAGATGACACCAGAATGAAACAACCTGAGACCAAACCTGATACGCGCCAGCACATCCATGCCGCCATGCGTGCGGCCTTCCCCCAGGCCGAGCAGCGGGTCGCCCGTTTCTACGCGATGCAGGAGTACCACCTCGGCTGGCGTGACCCCCAGCTCGCGCCGAGCCAGGCCGATCCTGGCAAGCTCATCCGCCCGCAGTTGGTGTTGCTCGCCTGCCGCGCCGCCGGTGGCGACCCGGCCCAGGCTCTGCCCCTAGCGGCTGGCATCCAGTTACTTCACGACTTCACCCTCATCCACGACGATATTGAGGACGACAGCGACACACGCCGGGGCCGGCCGACGCTCTGGCACCTCTGGGGTCTCGCCCAAGGGATCAACGCTGGCGACGGAATGTTTGTGATCGCGCACCTGGCCATCCATCGTCTCAGCGCGGTCGGCGTGCCCGCCGACCGCGTCCTGCGCGTCCTGCGCCGCTTCGACGAGGTGATCCTGAGTGTCTGCGAGGGTCAGTTCCTCGACATCAGCTTCGAGGGCGACCTGTCGATCTCGCCTGACGACTACCTAGCGATGATCAGCCGCAAGACCGCCGCCCTGATCGACGGATCTGCGGCGCTCGGGGCCATGGCGGCCGGTGCCGATGACTCCACCGTCGCCGCCATGGGCACCTTCGGCCGCAGCCTCGGCCTCGCCTTCCAGATCGAGGACGATATCCTGGGCATCTGGGGCGACCCCGCGCTCACCGGGAAACCGCGCGCCGCCGACCTCTATCGGCGCAAGGTGAGCCTCCCGGTCGTCCACGCCCTGCGCACCGCCGTCGACGCCGCCGACCTGGCCGCGATCTACGCGCAGCCCGCGCCGGATGCCGCCGCAGTGGATCGCGCCCTGGCCATCCTCGACGCCGCCGATGCGCGCAGCTACTGCGCCGCCATCGCCGCCGAACACCACCACGCCGCCCTGGACGCCCTGGAGCGCCTCGACACCCGTGGCTCGGCTGAGGCCGCCGCCGCCATCGCCCAGATCCGCGCCGTCGCCGAGAGCCTGCTCGGTCGGCAAGCGTAATGGCTTACCCCACGGATCCTGCCGTACGGGCGCAGCCGCACGATGCGGCTGCGCCCGTACGCATCGCCCTGCTCACCGGCGAGTACCCGCCGCAGCCCGGCGGCGTCGGCGACTACACCCGCCGACTGGGCCACGCCCTGGCCGCCGAGGGTCATAGCGTGATGGCGTTTACGATCAGGGACGGCAACTTCCTGATCTACGATCAGATGATGGATCGCCCCGACCTCGCCGATCCGTCATGCATCAGCCTGGAGCGCTTGCGCGATCCCCGCCCGCTCACCTGGTCAACCCGCTCCTGGCGCTACATCCGCGCCGCCATCGAGCTTGGGCACCCCGACTGGCTGCATATTCAGTACCAGACCGGAGCCTACGCCATGCGGGCGGGGGTGAACCTACTGCCGCGCTACCTGCGCCTCTTCCCTGAGCGCCCGCGCATCGCCGTGACCTTCCACGACCTGCTGGAGCCCTATCTCTTCCCGAAGGCCGGCCCGCTACGCCCGTGGCTCAACCGTCGCCTCGCCGCCGACGCCGACGCCGTGGTGGCGACAAATGCCGCCGACGCATCCCGGCTAGAGGCATTTGGGCTGCGCAGCCCGGCCCTGGCGACCATCCCAATCGGCTCAAATATCGATGTGTCCCCGCCCATCGGCTACAACCGCACGGCATGGCGGGCCGAACTCGGCGTTGGGCCAGGCGAGATCCTGGTGGCCTATTTCGGCCTGCTCTCGCCGAGCAAAGGTGCCGACCTCCTGGCAGAGGCGCTGTCGAGCCTGGGCGCGGCCCTCCCCTGGCGGCTGCTGCTGATCGGCGGGGCTGCCACCGCCCCGCAGGATGTGGCCTTCGCCGCTCAACTCCAGGCCCAGATCGAGCGACGTGGCCTCGCGCCACGGGTGATCCGCACCGGCCACGTGGGGGCCGCAGCCGTCTCGGCTCACCTGCTGGCCGCCGACTGCGCCGCCCTGCCCTTCCGCGATGGAGCCTCGTTTCGCCGGGGCAGCCTGCTCGCCGCCCTGGCCCACGGCTGCCCGCTGATCACCACCGCCCCGAACGATCCACCGACGGCTGAGGCTCTCGCCGACGGCAGGGTCGCCCTGCTCACTCCCCCCGGCGACAGCGCCGCCCTGGCCGCCGCTCTGGCCCGCCTGGCCGCAAGCCCCGCCTTACGCGCCAAACTGGCCACCGCCGGTCGTCGCGCCGCCGCCGCCTTCGCCTGGCCCGCGATCGCCCGCCGCCACATCCAGCTCTATACCGCATTTGCCGCAGGCTAGGCCGCAGGCTATACTGTGCCGCAAACGAGGCAACCGGCAACCCGGCCGCAAGCTATAGGTTACAGATCCCGCACACTGCTGTGCGTTATGGGCATGCCGCCGTGGCGGATGCTAACTCAATAGGCGTAAGACGTTCATTCTTCTAGAGAATCTCTGTGTATGAGGCAAGGGAACCGGCAACCGGCAACTAGAGATTCCGCATCCTGTTCCCTGTTCCCTTGTTTTAGGTATGCTTCAAACCCACGTGACCGTTCAGCGACGAGACGATGACGCGATGCGGCGATAGGAGCGCGACATCGCCGCATCGCAGGACGGTCAAGCGGAAATGCCCGATTCTGAAACATACCTTAGGAAGACATAGCGTGCGATTGCCGAGCATCAACATACGGCGTATTTTTGCCTATGCCATGATGGGCGGCTTGACCTTGGGCCTGCTGATCTACGGGTTTATCAGGGCCACCGATCTGAATGCCGGCCTCTCCCTGGCGGAGTCCGTGGCGCTGGCCCTGCTGGTTGGCGCACTGCTCGGGTTCTGCCTGATCATGGCGATCAAGTTGGTCCTCCGCCAGACGGCCGACGACCTCTACCGCTACGCCGTCGATCTGACCGACTGCTCGCTCCCGCCGCCCGCCGCCAGCATGTGGGGCGATGAGGTGATCTTTATGCGTGCGACCTTGCGCCAGGCGGTTGCCAACGTGCCCCGCCCCGGCAGTTACCCGCAGATCGCCCAGCGTCTGGCGCTGGCATCCGATAAGGCCGACGCCCTCGACGTGGTGGCCAGCCAGATCGCCGTCCACATCCAGATTGAGGGTGCCGTACTCCTGCTGCTCGATGGTGAGCGCAGCTTGCTCTACCTCGCCGCCACCTGGGGCCGGGCCAGTCTGCCTGAAGGAATCACCCTTGACCTCGATGCGACCGCAATTGGTCGAGCCCTCCAGGAGCAGCGCGTGGCATTCTATAGCGGCGCGCAGGTACACAATCTGCTGCCGCTCCAGGCTGGCATCGAGCCGCTCACGCTCACATGCCTGCCGCTGATCGTGCGCGGCCAGTCCTTCGGCATGCTCTGCCTCACCAGCGCCGGTGATGACGTGCGCCTGAGCGACGACCAGTGTACCTACGCCCGCGCGATCTCGGATATGCTCACCCTGGCCCTCCAGAGCCACATGCACCGCCGACTGTTCGACCGCGAGAGCGACCGGCTGGCCGCCTTCGAGCAACTCGGCACGCTGCTTGACCGTAGCGAGCGGTTCGATGTGGCCCTGGAGCAGGTACTCCGGATCGCCGCGCGGGTGACGGACTCAATGCACGGCACGCTGCTGCTGCTTGAACCCGACGAGCAAAGCGTGCGCTACCGGATCACCCTCAAAGAGGGCGATGTCCTGCCCCTGAGTGTCACCGCCGGGGCCATCCTCAAGCACGGCCTGGCCGGCTGGGCCTTGCGCGAGCGCCACGCCGATATTATCGATGACGCCGAGCGCGATACGCGCTGGCTGCCGATCCCCGGCATGGGCGCGATGCGCTCTGTGCTGGTGGTGCCCCTGCTCTATGGCGAGCGCGCCCTCGGCGTCCTCACCCTCGCCGACCCCATCCCCCGGCACTACAGCCGGCGCAGCCTGGCCCTCGCCTCAGCCCTCGCCGCCTACGCGGTGAATATCCTGGCCCGTATGCAGTACGATGCGATGGTTGAGCGCGGCAATGTGGCCCTGGCCCGGCGCATCTTTGAGAGTCGTATCAGCACCTACGACCTAAACGTCCTGCTGGCAGACCGGGGCCTGATCGAGCGGGTGTTCGCCACCCAGACCCGCTTCGCCGTCGCGCTCTTTGTCGGCATGCGCGGCATCGAGCGGCTGGGAGATCACGTGTCGGCCGATCAGGTGATGGCCCAGGTGATCACACCCTACCTGAGCGAGCTGTGTGAGATCGCCTATGAACACCACGGCTATGTGGAATCTTGCAGCGATGGCGGGTTCCTGGCGATCTTCGGCTTCCCCGCCATCACGGTCGATAGCCGCATCGCAGCCATGCGCTCCGCCCTCGCCATCCAGGTGCTGGCCCGGCGTCTGCGCGGGCGCTGGCGATCTCAGCTAGACTGTGACCTCTCCGTGAGCGCCGGTGTTGCGCCTGGCGAGATGACGGCCGGGCTGCTGGACGCGGCGTGCTACCAGGGCTACACCGTGGTTGGCGGCGCGATCCGCGAGGCCCGCCGCCTCCAGCAACTCGCCCGCGTCGATGAGGTGCTCGTCGCCGACGCCCTCGTCGATAGCCTAGGCAGCGAAAGCATCTTTCGGTTTGAGGCGCTCGCCCCATTTTCGCTAGGCGGCGGCGAGAACACCCGCGCAGTGTATCGGCTCGCGTCGGGGCACCCATAATGTCACCCGTCGCGTCTGTATGGATATCGCCCCCGGCATGCGCCTGGGCGAGGTGTAAGGTGAGAGAACGATGAACACGAGCCGCTCGATGACGACAGAACCCGGTGACGATCACGCCCACGCCGATCTGCGCACCACGGCGCTGCTGCGGATTGCCTCGGTGATCGAGACGGCGGCGACGCTCGATGAACTGCTGATGCTCGGCCTCGCCGAGTTCTCGCAGTTGTTCGAACTGCCCTTCAGCGGCGTATTCTTTGTGAGCGAGGACGGTACCACCGCCCGGATGGTCAACGCGCACCCGCCACGGGTGAGCCTGCCTACGTTCATTCTGCTCGCGGAGACCTCCTTCCTGCGCCGGGTGGTCACTGAGCGCCAGATCATCCAGATCAGCGATATCCATAACGAGCTGTTCGATCCCAACACCAGCGCGACGCCGCAGTTCCTCGGCCAGTTCCTCGACCGCGAGCATATCTGCTCGCTGCTGATGTTGCCCCTGGTCGCCCAGGATCGGGTGATCGGCATCCTGCTCTTCGCCACGGTGAATACGCCGCGTCACTTCAGCGAGGACGAGGTTGGCCTGGCCCGCCTGATGGCCGGCCAGTTGGCCGTCGCCACCACCTCGTTCCGCATCACCGAGCGTGCCCAGCGCCGCACCGCCGAGTTGGCCACCCTCAACCGGATCGCCGCCACCGTCACCTCGTCGCTCAACACCCGCGATGTCTACCATTTGGTGATGGAACAGCTCAACGAGTATTTTCAGGTGGACGCTGGCTCGCTGCTCATGCTCGATGTCGAGACCGATGAACTGGTGTTTGTGATGACCCTGGAGGCCGGTGAGGAGAAACTCTTCGGCGTGCGCGTGCCCCAGGGCCAGGGCATCGTCGGCCTGGTGGCCCAGTCGCAGCAGTACCAGATCGTCCACGATGCGCAAAATGACTCACGCTTCTACGCCAAGGTGAGCGAGTCCGTCAACTACGAGGTGCGGACGATCCTCTGCGTGCCGATTGTGGTCAAAAATCGCACCATCGGCGTGATCGAGTTGCTCAATAAGCGCGATGGCGGCTTCACCGAAGAGGATGCCAGCCGCCTGATGCGTATGGTGGCCACAATCGGCGTTGCCATTGAGAACGCCCACCTCTTCCAAGAGGTGACGACGGTGCGCGACCGCTTTGAGTCCATTCTGAACTCGACGAACGATGGCATCCTGATGGCCGACATGCACGGCGCGGTGGTGACGGCGAACCCGATGGCCGCCCAGATCTTCACTTGCCGCAAAGACGCCCTGCTCGGTCGCCAGATCGACGATCTGCTGGCCGAACTGACTGCCCGCGCCCTCGCGGTGAGTACGCCGTCGTGGCTGAATGAGGATGGGACTGTCGATCAGGTGGTGGAACTGGAACTGAGCAGCCCGCAGGCGCGCTTCATCCGCCACTACACCCTGCCCGTGCGCGAGGCGAACGGTGCCGAGATCGGACGCCTTGCCATGTTCCAGGATATCTCGAAGGAGCGCGAGCTGGCCCAGCTGCGCGAGGACTACACCGGGATGCTCATCCACGACCTGCGGGCACCGCTGACGGCGATCATGAACGGGATCATGATGGTCAAGCGCGGCCTCGGCGGGCCGATTTCTGACCAGCAGCAGGAGCTTCTGAGCATTGCCCACCAGGGCAGCCGAACCATGCTGGAGATGGTAAACACGCTCCTCGATATCTCGAAGCTGGAGCAGGGACACATGAACCTGGAGGTGGAGCCGCTCTCGCCCTACGCCCTGATCGACCAAACCCTTGAGCGCCTGATCGTCTCGGCCCGCGACCAGAAGATCCCGCTGGTACAGCAGCTCCCAGTCGGCCTGCCGCTCCTGGAGGCGGATCGAGAGAAGCTGGTGCGGGTACTCCAGAATCTGCTCGATAACGCGATCAAGTTCTCACCAATCGGCTCCCCTGTCACCCTTGGCGCCGTCTGCCTGCATATCGTCGAGGGTGCCGACACTGAGGTCGCCGACCTGCCGCTCAACCTGCCCGCGCTGCACGTCGGCGACTGGTTGGTGTTTTGGGTACGCGACCAGGGGCCGGGCATTCCACTACAGTACCACGAGCGTATTTTCGAGAAGTTTGGCCAGGTGCGCGGTCGGAAGGTGCGCGGCACCGGGCTAGGATTAACATTTTGTAAACTGGCAATCGAGTCGCACGGCGGTAAAATCTGGCTGCAAAGCGCCGAGGGGAAGGGAAGTATCTTCGCCCTGGCACTCCCGCTGAGCCAGGATCAGCGGGACGCGAGCGCGTCCTGATGCAATCTAGACCCGGCGCACGCCCTTTCTGGCCGGGTTCCCTCCCCTCACACCTACATCCCACGCCCTAACAATTCTGTGCTGGCAAAAGATCGGTTGTATCTGCGTTAGCGATAAGATACAATGCCAGGGCATCCCCCCCATTACGCTATCACCCATAGTGAGAATTGAGCCGGTAATGATTCGAGCTACAAGAGATAGTTCTGCTAGGCGCATGCCTGATTCAGAACGTTTCTCTGCTTCCGGGTTGATCAATGCATTATCTCTACGACAGGCTGCGGTCGCAGATCCAATACTTGATCATTCTGCCGTACCTAGGGCTGATGGTCATGGTTATGCTGGTTGGCTCCGGCATCGCCATTACCCTGGTGGCCGACAATTGGCAGGAGCGCTTCAATAACCAGCTTGGGCAGGTGGCGCGCAACTTCACCGAGTCGTTCGCCCAGCGCGAGATCGGCAACATCACATTTCTTGGCCAGCTCGCCTACACTGCCCCCAACCAGACCACCGGAGCGCCGGCGATCATCGATGCGATCGCCAACCACAACGCCACCGGCCTTGATCTGGCCCTCAGGAGCCTCTGGCAGGTCGGCCAGAGCAACGAGAATGTCAATCCGGATCGCCTCATCATCTTCGATCTCCAGGGCATCTCGCTGGTTGACTGGGAGCGCAGCACGCTCAGCGCGAGCGAGCCGACGCGCTACTCCGGCACCAACCTAGCCAACTTGCCCCTGGTGCAGGCGGTGCTGCGCGGCCAGCAGATGGTCATCCCCGGCAGTGATCGCCTCGGCGATAAGTATAGCGGCCTGATTGCCTTCCGCTCGAAGGACGGGCAAGACAACCTCTACTTCTTCACCGTCGCCCCCGCCTACCAGGTCAGCGCCGACAATGCCACTGAACTGGTCGGCGGGATGCTGGTGGCCCAGCGCCTCGATACGCTGCTCGAATATCTCCAGAGCAAGAGCCAGGCCGCAATTACGACGATCTATGATGTGAATGGCGTCGCCCGCGCCACCACCGTCACCGGCGTAAGACAGAACGACCTAGACCTGAGCGCGGCGCTGATCAACCAGGTGGCGGCCCTGAACGCAGCGACCGGCGGCCTTGCGGCGACCGCCGACCCGCAGCGCGCCGGGGAGGTCAGCGACCCCTGCCTCGATATTGGCGCGCTGACCGGACGCCTCGTGAGTCCGGTGGAGATCACGCACCTGCCCACGTGTTCGGTGAACACCACGGCGATGCTCTCTGACCACGAGTACCAGGTGGTCTACGCCCCGCTGCTGATTCGGGGCATTCAGTCGGGCTACTTCGCCGTCGGCCTCTCCCGCGACTTCATCGTGAGCGCCTGGTCGAGCAGCCGCTGGGCGGTCATCGGCATTACCGCTGCGCTGGCGATGAGCGCCTTATTCCTGGGCTACTACGTGGCCCGCCGGATCACCCGGCCCCTCGGCGATCTGGTCGATACCGCATCGGCCGTCACCTCGGGCGACCTCGCGAGGCGGAGCTGGGTCTCCGGCTCAAATGAGCTGGGCCAGCTCTCCAGCGCCTTTAACCAGATGACGGAGCACCTGCTGCGGCTGTATACGGCCAGCCGCGCACTGAACCGCACAATCGAGATTGATCAGGTGCTGACCGTCACCAGCGAGGCGACCGCGTCGTTTATACCGCATACCGAGACCCTCGCCCTGATCGCCGCCGATGGTGGCTATCTGTTCCGCGTGCGCCCCGAGGCACCTGCGGGATTGCGCGCCATGCTCGGCCAGCATCTGTCCGCCGACCACGCGCTATTCGCCAACCTCGGCACGCCGGACGAACAGGAGAGCCGGGTCTATCCGATCACTGATCACGCGCTACGCGCCCAGGTTGGGCTTGGCCCCGATGCCGGGGTTCGCATGCTCTACGTGGCCCCACTCTTTCGCATGCAGCGCGTCTCTGGGGCGCTGCTCTTCGCCCTCGCCGATGCGGATGAGATTGACGATTCGCAGCAGCAGAGCCTGGCGGTGATCGCGAATATGGCGCTGACGGTACTCTCGAACGCGGTGCTCTACGCGCAGGTTCAGCAGGACGCCAAGGAGCGCCAGGCGATTCTTACCTCGATCAGCGATGGCGTGGTGGTCTGCGATGACCGTGGCCAGATCGTGCTGCTCAACCGCGCCGCAGAGCAGATCCTCGACCTGGCCGACTGGCAGCAGGTCCGGCCACAGTTCGCCGATCTGCCCATGGAACACGTGCCGCAGCGCCGCGAGATGTTCGGCCCAAGCCCCAATGAGCAGTTCAATATCGGGGATCGCTTCATCACGCTCTCACGGGCACCGGTGGTCGCGGCAGACGAACAGACCCTCGGCGAGGTCATCGTACTCCACGACGTTACCGATGCGGTGCTGATGGATCAGGCGAAGACGGATTTTATCGCCACGATCTCGCACGAGCTGCGCACCCCGCTTACCGTCATTCGCGGCTACACCGAACTCCTGCTGCGTAGCCGGGGCGATGAGGCACTGTCTGCCGACCAGATCGAGCTGATGGAGCAGGTACGCGCACGCGCCGTCGATATGACCAATATGGTCAACAATGCCATCATGATCGCCGATATCGAGTCCGGCCAACTGCGCACGGAACTTCAGCCCCAGGATGTCCAGATGGTGCTGAGCATGGCCCTCGTGCCGCTGCGCCAAGGCTTTGAGGCCAAACATCTGGAACTGACGCTGGATCTGCCGCCCGATCTGCCGCCGGTTATGGCGGATCGCGAGCAGCTCAAGCGGGCCTTCACGCAACTGCTTGATAACGCGCTGCGCTACACCGATAACGGCGGCGTCACCGTGCGCGCCTCGGCGCACGAGCAGCGCGTTCAGATCGACTTTATCGATACCGGCCGGGGCATCGTTCCCGAGATGCTGCCCCGGCTCTTTAAGCGATTCCAGCGCATCGAGGGGAATAGCTCCCTTCAGCGCGGCGGCGGGCTGGGCCTGGCCATCACGCGGCAGATGATCGACCGCCACGGCGGGAAGGTTAGCGCGGTGAGTACGCCCGGTCAGGGCAGCACGTTTACGATTACCCTCTTGCAGGCAAATGAATACTCGCTCGCGGTCGCACAATCGAACGGACCTGCGGCGACGTCGTGATGGGCTTGGCTGGCTCGTCCTGCTCGCCCTGCTGCTCGCGCTGCTCCCGATTGGGTGCATCGCCGATCTTGCCCTGCGCTTTGTCACACCGTCGAATGAGCCATTTAAGGATGTCGGCTCCGTGTCGGGTCTGGACTCCTACCTGCCTTTTCAGCCCGGCCTGAGCTACGCCGCCCTCGACCCAAATCTGCCGAACATCCGCGAGACGGAGGTTGCCCGTCGCGAGATGACGCCCGTGGGTCTGCGCGGTGCCGTCACGGTCGCGCCAGTGGTTGAGGTCGCCCCGCCGGTCTCCCAGATTGATCCGCCCACCCCAACCCCTACGCCCACCGGATCTCGCGCGCCCTCGCTGGAGATCACGACCACGCCCACCGATGTCGCCGGGGGGGGCACGCCAACGAATACCGCGCCGGTGCTGATTTCTGGCGCGACGGTGACCAGCAGCCCGACCAGCGTGCCTACGGCCTTGGGCGCTGAGACCGCCACCGCCACCAGCGCTACGGGGGTGATTGTGACCCCCACCGATCTCGCTACCCGCCTGCCCGCGACGGCGACCGGTACGGTCGAGCTGATCCCTACCGAGACGGCGCAGCCGACCACAACCTCGATGACCCCGCTGGCCGCCTCGCCCACGCCGACGTTCCCGCTCGTGAATACGCCGACGCCGCTGGTGAGTACCGCCACCAACACCAGCCTCCCGACCGCCACCAATACCAGCCTCCCGACCGCCACCAATACGCCGACGAGCGCGCCCTCGCCGACGGCGACGCTTGTGCATACCGCGACTCCGTCTCAGACATCTGCCCCCACGCAGGTGCCTGTCCCGACACATACCGCGACCGCGACACATACCGCGACCCCGACACATACCGCGACCGCGACTAACACCGCGACCGCGACCAACACCGCGACCGCGACTAACACCGCGACCCCGACTAACACCGCGACCGCGACTAACACCGCGACCGCGACCGACACCGCGACCGCGACCAACACCGCGACCGTGACGAACACGGCGACCGTGACTAACACCGCGACCGCGACTAACACCGCGACCGCGACTAACACCGCGACCGCGACTAACACCGCGACCGCGACCAACACCGCGACCGCGACCGACACCGCGACCGCGACTAACACCGCGACCGCGACCAATACCGCAACCGCGACCCCGACCAACACCGCGACCGCGACGGTGCCGCCACCTCTTCCGCGCGTGAGCATCGACTCGGTAACGGTGACGGAGGGCACGTCGGCGACGGGCGCGACAACACCCATGACCTTCACGGTAACGCTGCTTGACCCGGCCATCAATGTGGTAAACCTAAGCTATACCGCCGCCGGATCTGGTGCGAACCCGACGAATAACATAGATATCACGGCACTTAGCGCCACTGGCACCCTGAACTTCCCGGCAGGCGCGCTCGCCGGTGTAACCCAGACGCTCACACTTCAGGTGGTGCAGGACAGCGCCCCGGAGCCAGACGAAACGCTGACGGTCGCCCTCACCTCGGCCAACGCGCAGATCGTTGCTGGCGGCGGCGCGGGCACCATCCGCAATGACGACTTCCCGGCGATGACGATCAGCAGTCCGTCGATCCTTGAGGGCAACGCTGGCTCAACGCAGATGAACGTTGTGGTGAGCATTCCGGGGGGGGCACCGTCGGCGGGCGCGCTGACCTACAGCACCGCCGATGGGACGGCGACGGCGGGCAGCGATTATCTGGCGGTGACGAATGCGACGGTGCCCTTTGCGGCGGGGGCGACAAGTGTGGATCTGCCGGTGACGATCAATGGCGACCTGACCTTGGAGGCGGATGAGACCTTCAGCGTGACCCTGACCGGGACGATTGGGGCTGGGGCCAGCGGCACGGGGACGATCCGCAACGACGACTTCCCGATCACCATCGATTCGCCCGTGATCGCCGAGGGCGATATCGGCACGACGCTCCTCAACTTCACCGTAACCCTGGCAGCACCAGTGCCGGCGGGGTACATGGTAACGGTGAACTACGGCCCCACCGTTGATGGCACGGCGACCGGCGGATCAGATTATGGGTCGCTCCCGGCCGGTGTACTCACGTTCAACGCCGGGCAGCAGACCCAGATGATTCAGGTGACGATCAACGGGGACACGACTTACGAACTGAATGAAACCTTCAGCGTCACGCTGATCAGCGCGAGCGCCGGATCGCTTACGGTGCCGCTCACCTCCGTGATCGGCACGGGCACGATCATTAATGACGACACGCTCACGGCCAGTATCAATTCACAGTCGATCTTAGAGGGTAATGGGCCGCCGAACGCCGTGATGAACTTCACGGTCAGCCTGAATGCGCAGGCGAATGCCGTTGCCGGAGTGACGGTCAACTACGCCACGGTCGATGGCACGGCGACGGCGGGCGCAGACTATATGGCGGCCAGCGGCACGCTCACCTTTAACGGGGTGACGGCGCAGCCCATCCCCGTGACGATCATCGGAGACACGACGCCAGAGGCGGACGAGACCTTCAGCGTTCAGATGCAGAACCCGGTCGGCGCTGCAATCTCGGCGACGAACGGCACCGGCACGGGAACCATCCTGAACGATGACTTCTCGACCGTGACGCTCAATAACCCATTGGTTCTTGAGGGCACTGCGGGCACCACGACAACCCTGAACTTCCGGGCAACGTTTACGACCGCGCCCACCTCTCCCGGCGTGATTATCTATCGCACGGTTGATGGTACGGCGACGGTGGCCGACAGCGATTATGTGCCTGTGACCAATGGGATTATCAGCTTTGCTACCGGCGCTTCATTTGTGGATCTGCCCGTGACCATCATCGGAGACAACACCATCGAGGCGGATGAGACGTTCTCTCTATCGATCACCGGCCCGATTGGATCCGGGACCAGCGGCATCGGGACGATCACCAACGATGATCCGAGCGGATTCGCCAGCTTCAATAAAACCGCAGTGGTGACGGGTGGCACCGGCACGTCCACAACCGTACGATATCAGATCACGGTCACGGAACAGAGCGGATTCAACGGGGTAACGGCTGTGGGAATCTCCGACAGCCTCGATGGCGGACTCACAGGAATCTCCGTAGCATCGAGTCGCGGTGCCGGAGATCCTAACCTGCGACTCACCGCGAATACCGTTACCTGGGGAACTCCGACGACGTTCCTGAACCCGCTCGAACCGCTGGTCATCACAATTGATGGCACGTTTACGAACCCGGCGGTCGGCTGTCTGGCATTTTATAATCCTTCGCTGACCCTTACCGTCAATTTCACAAGCTTTACCGGCGCAAACCTTGTCCCGATCTACCTTGGCCCGCTGGGCCAGTGTGTGCCCCTGCGCCTGCTCTCGCCCTTCGTGCGTCTGCCGTTCTACCCGCTGGTGCCGAGCACCGCTACCCCGGAGCCTACGCGCACGGCGACCGCCACGCGCACGCCAACCGCGCCGGCGACGACCACGCGCACACCGACGATGACCGCCACGCGCACGCCAATCGCGCCGGTGACGACCACGCGCACGCCGACGATGACCGCCACGCGCACGCCGACTGGTTCGCCCACGAGTACGCCGACCGGCCTGCCCACGAGTACGCCGACGAAGAAGCCAAAGCCGCAGCCGACCGATGCGCCGGCCGCGACATCGACCAACACGCGGCAGCCGGCCAATGCGCCAACACCGCGACCCACCAGCACGCCAACGCCGCGACCTACCAGCACGCCCGTCCCATCCACCAGCACGCCCGTCCCGCCCACCAGCACGCCCGTCCCGCCCACCAGCACGCCCGTCCCGCCCACCAGCACGCCCGTCCCGCCCACCAGCACGCCCGTCCCGCCCACCAGCACGCCCGTCCCACCCACCAGCACGCCCGTCCCGCCCACCAGCACGCCCGTCCCGCCCACCAGCACGCCCGTCCCGCCCACCAGCACGCCCGTCCCGCCCACCAGCACGCCCGTCCCACCCACCAGCACGCCC
>CAISPW010000412.1 GCA_903887465.1 uncultured Oscillochloris sp.
CGGCCTACCTGAGGCCGCTTCAGCGGCCTTCGTAGACCTAGCCCGCCCGTTTACGGGCCGGGCGCTTAGGGCGACAGCATGACTTCTACGGTATTGCTATTAAACGCTTCAACGGCCCTGCCGAAAGCTTCGTGCGGGGTCACGAAAGCTTCGTGAGGATGCGGGAAGCCTTCGGGGGGATGCGGGAAGCCTTCGGGAGGATGCGGGAAGCCTTCGGGAGGATGCCGGAAGGCTTCGGGGGGATGCGGGAAGCCTTCGGGGGGATGCGGGAAGCCTTCGGGGGGGTGCGGGAAGCCTTCGGGGGGGTGCCGGAAGCCTTCGGGAACCCTCCCAGTTAAGGAATAGCGAAACAGTTAAGGATTCACCAATGTCCACACGTCATCGTTCGCTCCTCATCGGCACACTGCTCGTCGCCCTGCTGCTTAGCGGGATCGCCCCAGCCCATGCCGCAGGCAATCCGCTGGTATCAATCCATCCCGCAGCCCTGCCCGGCTTTCCCAATTCAGGCATGACCGGCCTGTGGATCGCGTTCCAGAACCAGATGTTCTTCTTTGGCACTAACGCGGCTGGCGACTACGATCTGTGGCAGAGCAACGGCACCGTCGGCAATACAACGTTGGTCAAGGCACTGGGACTCGTCTCCCCCATGATGATTGACACCATCGGCGGAGCGTTCTTCTTCAGCGCGGACAGCGGCATCTGGCGCAGCGACGGCACGGCGGCAGGCACAACCTTGCTCACGTCCGCTGCCGCGCTCTTATCGGACTACCCGCCGGTCGTACTCCAGAATCAGTTGCTCTTTGTCGGCCACGACGCGAGCGGCTACGAGCTGTGGAAATCTGACGGAACCGTGGCGGGAACCGCTTTGGTGAAGGATATCAACCCGGCGGGTAATGCTATCGCCCCGTATATTTCGATGATTAACTTTCGGATGTTTGCGGTCGCCGGGCGCTACCTGTACGTTGATGCCAACGACGGTGTGCATGGCCACGAGCTGTGGCAGAGCGACGGCAGCGCGACCGGCACAACGCTGGTCAAGGATCTGATCCCCAGCGCCACCGACATGACGGACATTCAGATGGTCGGCGTCCTCGGCGATGCCATGATCTTCAGGATCAGAGACATCCAGCAAAGCACAATGGAGATCTGGCGCACCGACGGTAGCGCAGCGGGGACGATCATGCTCACATCGAACATCACCATCTCGGATCATCAGCCCGGTGTAACGGTTGGCGGGAAGGTCTTTTTTAGAGCCTACAGCGACGCCTATCAGTCGGAGCTATGGGAGAGCGACGGCACACCTGCGGGCACCAACATCGTCAAAGATGTCGCCCCCGGCAGCGGCATAGGCGGCGGCTCGTTCCCGACGAACCTGACCGCATTCAACGGCCAGATCTTCTTCGCCGCACGCGATATCAACAACCCGCCGGGCGGGACGTTCAACAACGAGCAGGCCGGTCTCTGGCGCACGGATGGCAGTGACGCCGGTACAGTGCGGGTCACGCAAGGGCTGTACGGATACGCTAATGGTGTACCCAGCGATCTGACCGCGACCGGCAATCGGCTCTTCTACATCGACCGCAGCGAGCTGTATGTGGTTGACGCAGCGACGATGAGCAGCAGCAAGGTGGGCACGTTCGGATACGGCGCTACCTCAAACGGGTTTGTCACCAACATTGCGGCTGCGGCAGATGGGGTCGCCTTCTTTAGCGTGGTCACACGGGACAGCCAGGGGATCACGCAGAGCAGCAGTCTTTGGCGTAGCGACGGCACCACAGCGGGCACGGTGTTGCTCCAGCCCGCGCTGAGCATGAACAGCAGCCTGCTGGCAGGCCGCAACATGTTTCTCTTCGGCGTAGGGCAGATCTCTGACCTAACCCGCACGATCTGGGCCGGGTCACTGGCCGATCTGCTCGCGACACACACCACGGTATCAAGCCAGGGCGGCGAAGTGCGCAGCCTCGATGGGCAGACCAGCCTCACCTTCCCCGCCGGGAGCGTCGCTGGCGACACCAACGTTGAGCTGCGGTCGCTTGCAACGCCAACGCAGACGGTTGGCAGCCGCCACGCCCTGCGCAGCTTCACGCTCACCGCCAGCGACGGCGCGGGCGCGCCGGTGACCCAGTTCGCCCAGCCCTACAGCTTGGTCGTGAACTACACCGACGCAGAGTTGGCGGCCCTCGGCCTGAGCGAGTCCAGCCTGAACCTCGCCTTCTGGGACGGCAGCGCCTGGACAAACCTGCTGCCCTGCGCGGGCTGTAGCGTAGACACCGTCAACAACACTGTCACCGTAAAGCTCAACCACTTCACCGAGTTCGCCATGCTGGGGGCGGTCGAGTACAAGAGCTACCTGCCGCTGGTATGGCGGTAGGTAGCTGGCGGGCCACGTGATACCATCGGCGTAAGGGCGCAGCAGCAGCGATGCATCCCCACCCCGGACTCATCGGGCTGCTGCGCCCCCACCCCTCATCTGGGGCCATATCTTTACCCACATCTTTTGCTCTGTGATGCTGAAATGAGGAGGAGAGGCGTAAGGGCGCAGCAGCACCTCATGCATCCCCACCCTAGACTCATCCGGGGCTGCTGCGCCCCTACCCCTCATCTGGGGCGGAGGAGCGGTGAGGGCTGCCCGCCGATCAACCGGCTTCACATCCCCACGCCATCGCCCTACTACAAGAAGGAACTCCCATGCGCCATCCACCCCCGCTCGCCCTCGCGCTCATCTTGATCATCATCGCCGTCCCGCTGCTTATCGGCATGGCCGCGCCACCCAGCGCGGCGCAGACCAGCGCGCCGAGGATTACGGCGATTGCCACAGGTGGTGAGCATACCTGCGCGCTGACCAGCGGCGGTGGGGTCACGTGCTGGGGCGACAATACCTACGGCCAACTCGGCGATGGCACAACGGCCAATAGCACAACGCCGGTGGCGGTCGCGGGCCTGAGCAGCGGCGTGAATGCCATCGCGGCAGGTGCCTATCACACCTGCGCGCTGACTAGTGGCGGCGGGGTTATGTGCTGGGGTTGGAACGCCTACGGCCAACTCGGCGATGGCACAACGGCCAATAGCACAACGCCGGTGGCGGTCGCGGGCCTGAGCAGTGGCGTGATTGCCATCGCGGCGGGTGGAGGCCACACCTGCGCGCTGACCAGCAGCGGCGGGGCTACGTGCTGGGGTTGGAACGCCTCCGGCGAACTTGGCGATGGCACGACGACCGATAGGTTGACGCCAGTAGCGGTGGTGGGCCTGAGCAGTGGTGTGACCGCCATCGCAACAGGTGCCTATCATACCTGTGCGCTGACCCGCGATGGGGGGGCTACGTGCTGGGGTTGGAACGCCTCCGGCGAACTTGGCGATGGCACAACGGCCAATAGCTTCACGCCGGTGGCGGTCGTGGGCCTGAGTAGCGGCGTGAGCGCCATCGCGGCGAGCTACGCTCACACCTGCGCGCTGACTAGTGGCGGCGGGGTTATGTGCTGGGGTTGGAACGCCTACGGTCAACTTGGCGATGGCACATGGGTCGATAGCTCCACGCCGGTGGCGGTCGCGGGCCTGAGCAGTGGCGTGAGCGCCATTGCGACGGGTGACTACTACACCTGCGCCCTGACCAGCGGCGGCGGGGTTATGTGCTGGGGTTGGAACGCCTACGGTCAACTTGGCGATGGCACGACCTATGATAGCTTCACGCCGGTGGCGGTCGTGGGCCTGAGTAGCGGCGTGAGCGCCATCGCGGCGAGCTACGCTCACACCTGCGCGCTGACTAGTGGCGGCGGGGTTATGTGCTGGGGTTGGAACGCCTACGGTCAACTCGGCGACGGCACCACAAACGATAGCTCCGTGCCGGTAGATGTGGTGGGATTAGGCGGCAGCCTGCCAACAACTCCGACGCCGACAACCCCGACCCCCGTCACGCCCACCCCCGTCACGCCCACCCCCGGCATTGATCCCACCCCCGGCCCGGTTCCCGGCAACGACGACCAGCCTGTGGCCGGTCGCCCGGCCCAGAGCCGGGTCGTCGGCGGCGTCACCGTCTACGCCAGCAGCTTCAGCGGCACGGCGAGTAGCTGGACGGCCAGCGGCACCGTCTGGATCGGCAGCTACACGATTGTCGAGGGGGCCAGCATCAGCCTGAGCAAGGGCGCGCTCAGCGGCAGCGGGCTGGTGAGTATGCTCACCGCCGCCGACGGTAGCCGCCGCACCACGCTGTTTCAGGACAGCTTCGACGTGAGCGCCGCAGGTGAGTTGAAGCCGCGTGCCGTCAATGGCGGCTGGCGGCTGAAGAACCTGGTCGGCTTCCAGATCGACAGCCCGCCCACGACGATCAGCCTGGATACCGCTGGCGGGCAGCTTGCGGCAACCCTCAATCTGAAGATCGTCATCCCCGCCAACCAGATTGTCACATCGGTTGCGATTACCTTCGACCACACCGGCGCGGCGGGCGGTGAGCTGAGCGATGTCACCTTCGCGCTGGGCAAGGTGGGCCTGCACGTGAAGCGGGCCACCCTGAGCGCGCAGGGATTCACGGTCGAGGAAGCCGAGCTCGCACTACCGCCCACCCTTGGCGGCACCCGCGCGGTGCTAACTGCCAGCGCCAGCATCACCTCCGACGGCAAGCTCAACCTGAGCAAAGGCAAGGTTAGCTTCCCGAACATCGATGTCGGCGGCGACAGTGGGTTCAAGATCCAGGGGGCGAAGGCGGAGCTAAGCTACGAGGCCGGCGCGTACGTCTTTCACGGCGAGGGAGCCTTCGTCCTGCCGGGGGTTGGCCCTCCCAGCAAGGAGGGCTGCCAGGTGGGTACCAGTTTCACCTTGGCCAGCGCCCCGCCGCCCCTGCGGGACGCCGCACTCTCAATCAAGGGCTGCTTTAAGATCCCGATTGCCAACACCGGCTTCTTCCTCACCAGCGTCAGCGGCAGCGTATCGCTGGGTGAGAGCAGCGTCGCCATCGATATCGGGGTGGGCATCGCGGGCGGGCCAGAAATTCCGAATCTAGGCGCGGCCATCAGCGGCGAACCAGCCGCACACTGGGACACCTCCTGGAAGGTCGGTCTCA
Source organism: uncultured Oscillochloris sp. (assembly GCA_903887465.1). Taxonomy (GTDB): domain Bacteria; phylum Chloroflexota; class Chloroflexia; order Chloroflexales; family Chloroflexaceae; genus Oscillochloris. The sequence goes on from CAISPW010000412.1 coordinate 5,054, forward strand.
GCGGGACACTGAAGGTCTTCGAGTTTGATGTGGCCCAGGCGGCGCTGAGCCTGAGCAAGGCGCGCGGGCTTGAGGGCACCATCCACCTCTCGCTCTACGGCGGCCTGCTCGACGGGGATGGCAGCCTGCATATCTGGAAGGATAACAGCAGCTTCCACTTCACCGGCAGCGCGCAGGTGCAGGTAAGGATTGAAGAGGGCGAGATCTATAAGAAATGCAAAATTGGTATCTGCGTCGTATTCCCATTGGGGACAATCACCGGGCCGACGGTCGGTGCCGACTTCGGCGAGTTCCGCGTCGGCAACACGACAACCTACGGGATCAAAGGCCATGTCACTGTCCTCAAGGTCAATGCCGCCTTCTTTGCTGACGCGCAGGGCAAGCTGCGCTTTGGGCAACTTGATGAGTACAAGCTGGCCGGTCTTGCGGGGATCGGCCTGCAGGCCAGCAGCGACCTGCGCTCGTTCACAGTGGCAGCCGACTCCCCAGCGCTGCTGGTCGGGCTGGGCTTTGCCAGCGGCACGCCGACTCTCAGCCTGATCGCGCCCGATGGGCAGACCCTTACGGCCAGCAGCCCCGGCATAGATGCGACAACAAGCCCAACCCAGACCTTGCTTAGCGTGAGCAGCCCGCTGCCGGGTCTCTGGCAGGCCCGCGCCGATAACTTGGCCGACACGCAGTATACGCTGATCGCATTCGGGGCGCGCCCGGTGCCCACGGTGAACGCACCGACGGTGGCCGATAATGGCGACGGCAGCTACACCATCGGGGTAATCGGCAGCAGCAGCACGCCAACCAGCACGATCAGCCTGTTCTACGACGCCAGCCCGAGCGAGCACACCGGGACACCGCTGGTACAGGATCTCCCGCTTAGCACCACGGCGTACACCTGGCGACCGGGCGCGGTCGCCGCAGGCAGCTACCATATCTACGCGATGGTGGACGACCCGCTCGACGCGCCCGCCTACGCCTACAGCCCCACGACGATCAGCATCAGCGACAGCACGCCGCCCGACGTGCCAGCCGACCTGCGCGCCCAGGACGCGGGCGGCTCCGCGCTGATCAGCTGGACGCCGAGCCTCGCCCCGGATGTGGCTGGCTACCACATCTCCTACACCGAGCCGAGCAGCGGGACGACCTTCACGAGCGATCTGCCGGACGGGCAGCGCGCCAGTTATACCCAGCAGGGCCTCTACCTCGGCGGCACCTGGCAGATCGCCGTCAGCGCCTACGACATCAACGGCAACGAGAGCGCACGCAGCCCCGCCGTCGCGGTGACGATCTCCCAGTACCGCGCCTTCCTGCCGGTCATCCGGCGCTGATCAGGCGCGGTGCAGGGCTGGTGCAACGCCACCTCTGGCGGGGGTTTGGGAGTGACTTCGCCACCCCCATAGAGATCTTTTTTTGGGGATGTTTGGTGGCTTCGCCGCCAAACATCCCCAAAAAGCTCGGTCTGGGGCGCAGCCCCAGCGACGTTGCAACCGTCATGAGGCGCGGTACGACACACTAGGCGAATGGCGCATAGTGTACGAGAATGACGGCACTACCACAAAAAATCGCCCTGTGAGGCGACGCCCGCCGGGGGGGCTGAAGCTCCATGCACATCAAGTTACGCCCTTGATCCGGAGCCTGGGGGCCGCAAGCCTCCAGAATTTCGGGTTGTTTTGGCCAAAGACATGGTTCAGAACAGCTTTACCGTTTGGCAGGGACGCGATGAGGCGAGGATACGCTAGCATCGCCTCGTCGCATCCTCGCTTCATCGCTAAACGGTAAAGCTGAAACCTGGCACCTGAACCCTTGTCTTAGTCATCGCCGTACTGCGCGAGCGCCTGGGTCTTCGCGCCGCGCATAAGATCGCGGAAGCTCCGCATCGTCTCGGCCCGCACAACGGGTACCATTGGCAGCCGAGGGAGTGCAGCTCTATTGCGCAGCCAGAGAATCAAAACGCGAGGGCAGTGCCCTCGCGTTCTGATTCTCTCGCCGGTGGTGCGCCCTAGTTCTCTACCCGATGGAAGGTCTCCGCCATGGACAGGTTGTAGGGTTGGCCGCGCTCGGCAGCCCAGGTGCGGATGCGCTTGGCGAGTTCGGTCTGGTCGGCACCGAGCTGGCTGACGTGGCAGGCCAGAGCGGCCAGCTTCTGCTCGATTGTCGCGCTGATGTCGACGGCATGGTTGATCAGTGGCGCGCCGACCACGTAGAGCTCCTTCACCCGGCTGGGCAGAAAACCCTCGGCCATCAACTCGGGAAAGTCCCAGGGGTTCTGGGCAGCCGGATAGACCGCCGCCATAGTCGCCTGAGCGGCGGCCAGATGGTCGGGATGGAAGCGCCCGATCATATACTGCGGCTCCCAGACGCGGTCGGGCGACTGGCAGACCACGCGGTAGGCACGAGTGCGCCGGATCTGGCGCACAATCTCGCGGCGCAGTTCCAGGGTGGGGATCAGCTCGCCGTCGGGGAAATCAAGGTAAATCACCTCGTGGATGCCGAGAGTCTTGGCGGCGGCGGCCTGCTCCTGCTTGCGCGTGACAGTCAGCTGTCGGCGCAACTCGGTACGCACATCGGTGGCGGCATCTGGCCCGCCCGAGGAGCCATCGGTACAGATCACCAGCGTCACCAGCCAACCCTCGCTGGCCCATGCCGCAATCGTGCCGCCGCAGCCGAACTCGGCATCATCGGGGTGGGCCACCACCACCAGGGCCGTCTTGCGGTCATTCACGTGCTCAGTCATCGGTCAAACCTCTGATTGGAATATGTAAGTTACCCTACTTGAAAAAACGCCAGGGGGCCATGCGCGCCTCGATCCGCGTGATCACAATCAGGCCAACCAGGCCGACGATGGCGCTGCGCAGCATGATCTGGGTCATATCCAGCGGCATGCCGGTACTGAAGGTGCCCCACCAGGTGTAGCCAGCGGTGGTCGCGATGGCCATGATCCAGATCAGCCAGAAGACGCGGGGCATCTTGGCGGTGGACATCCTGAGTTGCTCGTGCCGGGGTATCTCTCGGGTCGGCTGCATGCGTCTTCTCCTATAAATGTGGGCAACGTGAGGGCGGATCAGAAGCCGCCCTACGCTATCCCGCTTCCATCGCCCCGATCATGGGCTCCAAGGACGCGCCGGAGGGCCGGCAGCGCCACGATAATGGCCTGGGCCTCTTCCTCGCTCAGGGAGGTGAGCAGCGGCATGATCTGCTGGAGCGCGCGCTCGCGTGACAGGGCGAAGGCATTTCTCCCACGGTCGGTCACGGCTAAAAGGTGCTGGCGGCGGTCGTGCGGATGGGGCGTGCGCTCCACCCACCCGCGCTCCACCAGGTCGTTCACCAACATGCACAGGGCCTGCGGGCTCACATGCTGATGCCGCGCGATCATGCTCAACGTCTGCGCCCCCCCGTCCAGCTCAATAAGGATGCGTAGCTGGGCCATGCCCGCAGCGTCGCCCACCTCGCGGCGCACCTCGGCGGCGATGATCCGGTTCAGCTGCGGCAGAACCGCCAGCAGATCCTGGGCGATTGGTTCGAGTGATTGGCGAATGACGATATCCTGTAAGTACGTTGATATTCAAGATACTTGAATACTTTACGTTTGTCAAGATTCTCGTACCGCAGCCAAAAGGAGATTGGAGGCAACGCCTCCAATCTCCTTTATCATCCAGAGCCATGGGCAGAATTTGGGGAGGGATGCGCCCTCGCCAAACCTCGCCCTAATACTCGCCCTTCAGCTCGGGGCTGCGGCGCAGGCGGACGAGGATATTGCGCTTGAGCGCGTAGACCTCGGCCACATCGGCGAAGAGGTCGCCGCGCGCCGCAAAGATATCACCGGGCTTCATGCCGAGCAGGAAGGAGCAGCGCACGATCACCCGCTCGGCCTCGCTCAAGAGCAGTGCGTCCACCAGCTGCCAGAACTCGGTGCGACTGACACGCTCGGTGGCATCCTCGTCGGCGTGGGCGAGCTTGAGGGTGTTCCAATTGATACACTCCTCAGGCAGCAGGTCGGCGTAGGAATGGGCGCGGGCGCTGTCGATCACCACACAGGAGGCGCAGCGGCGCAGGTAGTTCAGCAGCGCGGCCAGGTTCGGGAAGGAGCCGAAGCGCTCGGCCGGAATGGCTTTCCAGAAGCGGGTGAAGGCCGCGCTCACGAAGAAGTCGCTGGTCTCGCCGCTCACCATAAAGCCGCCGGTGCGGCGCACCCAGTGATCGACGAGCGGGAAATAGTGCTGGTAGAGATACTCCCAAGCGTCTTCGCTGCGCTCCACGAGCGCCCGGCGGAAGAGTTCGTAGGCGAATCCTGGGTCGTAGTCCTGGTGGCTATAGAAGAGTTGGCTCTCGGCGGCGCAGCGGCGCACCAGGGCACCGAGATCCACCCGGCTGAGGTCGATTGCGCGGCTCGGGCGGGCGCGGCTCGGCTGGGCGGTGGGTTGAGCGCTGACCATTGTCTGCGTCATCGCGGGCCTCCTGCTGGTATCATCTCGCTGCCTACGTTTGCTGATATCAGCGTAGCCCGCCGGAGTACCAATTTAGAGGCCGAGAACCTGCCGAATAGCTGACGAAATGAGGAGCTGCGGGCAATTGCAACGTCGTGGGTCCAGCCCGTAAACGGACGGGCTATACGCCGCATCCGCCGTCTGAGTCGGCGGCGCTTTACATTTTCTTGCGGAGAGGAGTGTCTATGTCCACGTACACCCTTGGCGACATCCAGGTGTCCTACGAGATCGCGGGCGCTGGCCCGCCGATCCTGTTCATCCACGGACTCGGCAGCAGCACCCGCGACTGGGAGTTCCAGGTGCCCACGTTCGCCCAACAGTTCCAGGTAATCACCGCCGACCTGCGGGGGCATGGGCGTTCATCGAAGCCTCGGGGGCGCTACCGGATCCCCCTGTTCGCCGACGATATGGCCGCGCTGCTGCGTGCGCTAGGAGCCGCGCCCGCGCACATCGTGGGGCTCTCGCTGGGCGGGATGGTGGCCCTGGAGTTGGCCCTGAGCCACCCCGATCTCGTGAGATCCCTGGTGATCATCAACAGCGGCCCAGAGGCACCGGCCCAGACGCTGCGCGAGCGGGTCGGGCTGATCGGCATCTACCTCCGGCGGGTCGCAATCGTGCGGCTGCGCGGGATGCGTGCGCTGGGCGAGACGCTTGCCGGACAGCTCTTGCCTGAGCCGGGGCAAGCCGCGTTGCGGCACACCTTCATCGCGCGCTGGGCCGAGAACGACCGGCGGGCCTACCTCGCCGCGCTGGGCGCGATTGGCGGCTGGAGTGCGCGAGCGCGCCTGCCCACGCTGCGCTGTCCGACTCTGGTCATCGCGGCCGAGTTGGACTACACGCCGGTGGACTACAAGGCGGCCTACTGCGCCGCCATCCCTCGGGGTGAACTCGTCGTGGTCGCAGGGTCGCGACACCTGACACCAATCGACCGACCGGCGGAGATCAACGCGGCCATCCTACGCTTCCTGGCCGCACGCGACGGCGGAATGCTGGCATAGCCGCCGCCGCACACCGTTTCGTACACGTCAGCCCTTGAGGGGCCGGAAGCGTGGCCGCCAGGGCAGCCCCCGCAACCCAGGTTGCGGGGGCTGCCACGCTGTATCGTGTTACAATGGGGTCAGGATGACGCTTTTTGATGATCAGGTGTGTATGGTGGACCCCATGTCAAGCACAATCTTTGGGCCAGTTTTCCGTATGGGCGCCTCC
>CAISPW010000413.1 GCA_903887465.1 uncultured Oscillochloris sp.
CCCACCCACCAGCACGCCCGTCCCACCCACCAGCACGCCCGTCCCGCCCACCAGCACGCCCGTCCCGCCCACCAGCACGCCCGTCCCGCCCACCAGCACGCCCGTCCCGCCCACCGACATACCCGTCCCGCCCACCGACATACCCGTCCCGCCCACCGACATACCCGTCCCGCCGACGCCTCGACCGACCCACGAGCCGATCAAAGATTAGCAGACTATCTGCGGGGAGGGGCGCGGGGCTTTCGCCGGAGGCGACGTTGCATCAGGCGGCGATGCGTCATCCCCACGTTAAGGAGGAGTCCATGCGCGTGGCGATCATTGGGGCCGGGGCGATGGGCGGCGTCCTCGGCTACTACCTCTCCGCCGGGGCCGAGTTGGTGCTGGTGGACGGCTGGGCCGATCACGTGGCCGCGATCAACGCCGGTGGCCTGTGCTGCGAAATTGATGGCGTGGAGCATGTTCGTCCCATTTGTGCCGTGACCGACCCCACCGAGGCCGGGTCGGCCGACGCGGTGATCATCCTGGTCAAGGCCCGGCAGACCGCTTGGGCCGCCGGGGCTGCCCAGGCGATCCTCGGGCCGGGCGCGGCGGCCTACACGCTCCAGAACGGCGTCGGCAACCGCGAGCGAATCGCGGTTGTCCTTGGCGACCGTCGGGTCGGCCAGGGCGTCACATCTATGGGCGGCACGCTGCTCGGCCCTGGCCGGGTACGCCACGCCGGCACAGGGCCGACGGTTTTTGGTACCGCGCCGAGCCGAGCCGTCGCCGAAGCGCTGGCCGACCTCTTGCGCCGCTGCGGGCTGCCCGCCGAGGTCAGCGACGACATTGACGCGCTGCTTTGGGGCAAGCTGCTGGTGAATGTGGGAATCAACGCCCTGACGGCGCTGCTGCGCGTGCCCAACGGCGCGCTAGCCGACCTGCCGCAGATCCGCGACCTGCTGGCCCAGACGGTGGGCGAGGCGGCGGCGGTGGCCGCAGCCTACGGCGTGCGCCTGCCCTACGCCGACCCGCTGGCCCACGTGCTGGCCGTCGCCCGTGCCACCGGGGCCAACCGCTCCTCGATGCTCCAGGACGTACTGCGCGGCGGGCCGACCGAGGTTTCAATGATCAATGGGGCGATTGTCCGCGAGGGCACCCGCCTCGGCGTGCCCACCCCGATCAACCGCGCCCTGCTGGCCCTCGTCGAGGCCCTCGACGCCAGCGCGGATCTCCGCCAGATCTGAGTCATCATTGAGCGCGGGGGATTGGGGATCGCAGGCTCCCAGAATTTCGTGTTGTTTTGGAAGAATATGCCAGCGAAGCTGGCATATTCTTCCCAAAACAACGCAAGTTTTTAGGGCGGCAGCCCTCACGTTGATACGCATGGGGCGCAGCCCCAGCGTTTACCTGCTTAAAAATTCGCGCACGGCGTCGGCCATGCTGATCTCGCCGGAGTGGATCGGGTCGTTGTAGCGCGGCAGAAAGTCGAATATCAGTGACGTGCCCGTCCGCAGTTCGCGCAGCATGATCTCGGCCATCGGCCCAATCGACTCCATCGCGCCGCCGTGTACAAAGATCTGCGCGGTGGCGGCCACGTCATAGGCCACACGGCGGATCTCGGCGCTCCAGCCCGCTCGGCCCAGGCTCAGCCGGGCGTAGGCCGCCCGCGTGTCGCCGTCGAAAGGCAGTCCCACCGATCCCACGTTGACCAGCAGGGTCGCGTCAACCTGGCGCACAAAGGGCATGTGCGTGTGGCCGACGCAGAACACCGCCGCCGCCGGGTCGATCTGCTGGCGCAACTCCGCGTCGCTGGAGTTCGCCAGCACCCCGTCGCGGTTGTGGCGCAGCGAGGCGTGCAGCACGCGCATGGCCCCGCCCGGCGTGGCCATGTCCAGTTGCTCGCCCAGGGCGGCGATTGCCGGGATGCGGTCAGCCAGTTGGCCGTAGGTCCAGCCGATCAGGCGGCTGAACTCGTAGCGTGGGCCGCTGGTGGGGAAATCGGGCCGGGCGCGGTCAGCCGCGTAGCGCAGCACGTAGCCCTCGTGGTTGCCCGCGATCACCTGCCAGCCCCGCTCGTCGCGCAGGCGCAGCACCAGATTCAGGCAGTCATCCGACTGCGGCCCCCGGTTCACCATGTCGCCAGCGACGATCACCGCATCGGGCGACCACCCGTCGATATCGTCGATCGTGGCGTGCAGCGCGGCCAGGTTGGCGTGGATATCGGCGAGGATTGCGATCTTCATAGCAGACAACCATGCGGCTCCGCCGCACAACACCAGATGAACATGGCCGCTGATGCCCGGCTATTACTACCGTTGTAGTTGCCAACATCGCCATTCCTAGCGGAGGTTTGGGGGCCGCAGGCCCCCGAAAAAAATCCCTTTCTTTTCTTTCGGAGGGGCGAAGCCCCGAGCCTCCCCGCCGGGAAGACTACAACGGTAGTACTATCGGCTATCGGGTATTGGTTATCGGCTATTTTCACGTTAGTATGCGGAGTATAGGCCAGGCTTGGGCGGGCGTCAAACACGGCCAACCATGATGCTACAATAGGCGCAGCCAATCCTCGCTCTCCCGCCCGCCAATCACGGAGCGCTACCCATGCCCCATCCCATCACCGCCGACCGCGCACGCGGTGCCCTGCTCGGCCTCGCCGTCGGCGACGCACTCGGCACCACCCTGGAGTTCACTGGCCCGCTCGACCCCTTCACGCCGCGCATCACCCAGATCGTCGGCGGCGGTCCCTTCGGCCTGCCCCCCGGCGGCTGGACCGACGACACGAGCATGGCCCTCTGCCTCGGCCAGAGCCTGGTGGCATGCGGTGGCTTCGACGCCCGCGATCAGATCGAGCGCTATGTGCGCTGGTGGCGTCAGGGCGAGAACTCCGTCACCGGGCGCTGCTTCGATATCGGCAACGCCACCAGCGCCGCCCTCCGGCGCTACCTCGACGTGGGCGACCCCTTCGCCGGCGATCCCAGCCCCTCGGCGGCGGGCAACGGCTCGCTTATGCGCCTGGCCCCGGTGTCGCTGGCCGCCGCCAGCGAGGCCGAGGCGGTCGAGTGGGCCGGGCTCCAGTCGCGCGTTACCCACGCCGCCCGCGAGGCCGTGGACGCCTGCCGCTTCTATGCGCGGCTGCTCTGGCGGGCCGCCGATGGTGTCCCCAGGGCGGCCCTGATCGACCCCAGCCTCGGTGCCGACCTCGACCTGGCCCCGGCGGTGGCGGCGGTGGCCGCAGGTAGCTACCTGCGAGCAATGCCCCCGGCCATCCAGGGCAGCGGCTATGTCGTCCGCGCCCTGGAGGCCGCCCTGTGGGCCTTCTATCACAGCACCTCGTTCGAGACGGGGGCCATCCTGGCCGTGAACCTCGGCCAAGACGCCGACACCACCGGGGCAATCTACGGCCAGATCGCCGGGGCGCATTACGGCGCGGCGGGCATCCCGGCGACCTGGCGCGCATTGATCCTATGGCACGATCAGATCATGACCCTTGCCGATGATCTGGCGGCGACGGGCGCACGGCGATCAGCAATCTGAATCTGTCGGGTCACCTGAAACTCTTGCGGTTATCCCTCGCGAGTACGATCATCGACCCACACGCCCCGCAACGCTATCGCCACCGTCCTGATGAACAATGGCGACAACCCCGGCGCGATCCTAGCTCTGGCCCGCTCCCTCGCCCACAGCGCGCAGTATCGTTTGCGTTCATAAGATCCATTGCGTTTCATCGCGTTTTATTGCGTCCTATTGCGGAAAGGCGTCATTCCTGCTATACTCTACGTATACGCACATTCGTGTGAAAGCCATCCTCAATGCAGCTTGTCGAGCACCA